>CADCPK010000348.1 GCA_902803215.1 uncultured Lachnospiraceae bacterium | reverse complement strand
CCAGTTAGCCATTACCCAGTCACCCTGACGAGTGCACGGCTGAATAAGAGCACAATCACCGTTCTGCCAACCCATCGGCTGTCCTGCATTTGTGTATCTTACGTTGCCGCCGGGGCAGTCGCGAAGTGTCAGGCAGGAGCTGGAATCATAATGTACTACACCATGTACGGTTGCATAAACCCAACCTTCGGGGCATCCGTCGTTGCCGCCTGCAATGTTCTCAAGATTTTCGTTGTTGATGTTTTTAAGTTCGCTCATGGTAATTATCTCCTTTTCATTTATCTGATATTTTAGTTGCTTTCTAATTCAGTGCGCTTGTTTTTGCGCTTTTTTTGTGGCCCTCATCGTCCTCACAGTTATATGTACGGGTGGTAGCAGAGAAATCCACGAACTAATTTTGGCGGGGCCCGTCCCAGTTTGCAAGAGAAAACTACCGGTTGCTGAAACACCGACTCATTTCTATGCAGTCTTCAATACATAGCCCGGGAATTTGTGTTATACTATCTTGTATAAGTGAGAAAAATCTTCTCTGTTACTTTCCTGCAAAAAATGTTGATTACAGTGAATGATACCGGGGAGTGTGATAGCCTAAAGCAGTTTAGGAGTGAATTGAATATATGAAAATAGCAGTAATCACATTCCGGCTCCGTGCCTCATGGGTACACAGCCTGAAAGAAAAAAGAATGATCGTAAAGAGCCTCATTGCGAAGCTGCAGAATAAATATCATGTTTCGGCAGCAGAGGTTGATGAACAGGATACACATCAGATTATCGTGATCGGAGTGGCGGCGATCGTACCTCACAATGCGATGGCTGACAGCCTGATGGATGAGATTTCTCTCTTTGTGGAAGAGAACACGGAGGCTGAGATAATAGATGAGGAGCGAGAGGTAAGATGATTAAGGTAAGCGACGCAATTACTAAAATGATATCGACCGGCGGGGGCAACGAGCATGATGTTAACCATTTCCTGAAAGTATGGGGCTTTGCCCGCACGATCGGAGAAGCGGAAGGGAAAGCGAGAATTATCGGAAGGCCGTCGCTAAATTTCATGACAACGTGTTCAAAACAAAGACCGGACTGGCTCTTCTGGAAGATATCTACATGAAGTCGGGATCCGGATGCTAAAGAGCTTCAGTGTGAGGTAATCTATGGGTAAACTCTATTTTGTCAGACATGGTGAAACCTACTGGAATGTAGAAAATAAGATTTGCGGGGCAACGGACATTGTTGCCCTGACGGAGCGTGGTCATCAGCAGGCTATTGATACCGGAAAAATGATCGTAGAGCAGGCTCTGACGTTTGATGAGATCCTCTCATCGCCACTGATCCGCGCTTCTGAAACCGCAAGGCATATCTCTGAAATCACCGGAATTCCCACGCGTATTGAATCGCGTTTGATTGAACAGAATTTCGGTAAGTATGAGTCAACAGCGAGGGACGGGGCAGAATTCCGAATCGCAAAAGAACATTTCCTGGATCGATATGGTACGGGAGAGTCCATGATGAGGCTGGGACAAAGAATCTATAACCTGCTGGATGATATCCGCAAGGATGAAAAGACGTATCTCCTGGTTGCCCACAATGGGATTGCCCGTGTGGTCAACTCGTATTTCTACGACATGACGAACGAGGAATATGCAAAGTTCGGCGTTAAGAACTGTGCCGTATTGGAGTATAGGTGGTGAGACGATGTTTTATTTAGTGCGACATGGAAAAACGGACTATTCAGAAAAAAATACCGGGATCTATCAGGGATTTGGTGTAAACCTGGCACCTCTTTCAAAGAAGGGAATTGAGGATGCGAAGAAAGCAGCTTCCGGGATCAGGCTGAAAACAGGCGGAGTTACAGAATATCTTATCTAGGAACAAAATGTATGAAGGAGGAAAAAAACATGCCATTTATCGATTCAAAAGTAAACGTAAAGACCACATTAAAACAGCAGAAAGAATTAAAGACACGCCTCGGACAGGCGGTATCTCTCATCCCCGGGAAAAGTGAATCCTGGCTGATGATCAATCTGGAAGATGACAGGAAGATGTACTTCCGTGGTGACGACAGTGAGCCGCTGGCTTTCATCTGCATAAACTATTACGGAAGTGCGGATGAATCGGCTTTTGTGAAAATGACTGCCGAGCTGACAATAATCTATGGAGAAGTGCTTGGCGTGAAGCCGGATCATATGTATGTGAAATATGCTCCGTCGATGTATTGGGGATGGAACGGGAACAACTTCTAGGATAAAATCATCGTTCGAGTGCAAGTACCAAGAGCAAATAGCAGATGTGAGAGGAGCTGACCTGAAATGCTGAATTCTCAGCTGATTAATGCTGTGATGATCGACCGGGAGAAAATTGGACAAGGAAGTTATTTGAGGGAGATCCCTGCAATCAGCGGTATAGAGCGCCTCTCTTTTACGCATGCGGTTACTTTCTTTGTCGGTGAAAACGGCAGCGGAAAATCCACTTTGTTGGAAGCGATTGCTGTCGCTTACGGGTTCAACCCTGAGGGAGGAACCAGAAACTACAGCTTTTCAACCTACGACTCGCACTCTGAACTCTGCAATGCCATTCGCTTGTCCAGGGGAGTCCGCCATGCCGCTTATGGATACTTCCTGCGGGCTGAGAGTTTTTACAACGTAGCTACAAAGGAAGAAGAATACAGCAGGGGACCGGGAGGCCGGCCGCAGCACTTCCATGAGAAATCCCATGGGGAGAGTTTTCTGGCACTTGCGCAGAACAGTTTTCGGGCAAATGGGCTGTATCTGCTGGATGAACCGGAAGCGGCGCTTTCACCCCAACGGCAGCTGACGCTACTGATAGAGATCAATCGGTATGCAAAAGCAGGAGCGCAGTTTATTATTGTTACCCATTCTCCGATTCTTCTGGGGCTACCCGATGCGGAGATTTTAAGCTTCGATGATGGCCCGATCCATCCATGTACATATGAAGAGACGGACAGTTATCAGGTGACGTCCATGTTTATCAATAGCAGGGAGCAGATTTTGCACCGTCTGCTTTGGGCCGATGGGGACGGTTCTTTTTGACCCATTTTTGAGCTTTCTCTCGAAGCCCGGTACCTTTGACTGAGAAGTAGCTGCGACAGCCGGAATTGCGGAGGGGAATCATGATCAGGAATGTAGCAATTGTTAGTCTTTCCAGTGGAATCATCGGAGAGCCGTTTATAAATTTTGAGGTAGAAATCGGTCTGCGCAGATTAAAAGAACTCGGACTGAATGTGAAGTTTATGCCGCATGCACGCATGGGCCTTGATTATGTCAAGGAACATCCCGAAAAGAGGGCGGAGGATCTTTTAGAGGCTTTCCGAGATCTGGAAGTGGGTATCCGATTTTGAGGTAATGGAAAGGTTTCTCTCCGATTTATTGTTATACTGTTAAGACAGGAGAACTAACATGACTTTGATAAGAATCACAGAAGATAATTTAGATTATGCTGTTTCGATACAAGAGGAGCTCTTCCCTGGGGAAAGTGCAAGGGTAAACTACGAAGAATCTATTGATGGTACGACCGATTATGAGTATTTCCTGCTTTATGAAGATGACGCTTGCGTCGGCATCACAGGAATATACCACTACCCGGATGACCCGGACAGTGCCTGGCTTGGCTGGTTTGGTATATGTGAGAAGTATAGAAGAAAGCATTTCGGTTCCGAAGCTATAAAACTGTTTGAGGACATGGCGATCACAAAGGGCTATCGGTTTGCTAGAATTTACACGGACGCAGTACAAAATGATGTGGCAATCGCCTTTTATAAATCCAATGGATACACCTGTGAGTCCTATGAGAATTCGGAGGATCCCGCCTGCTTAGAATATAAAATGCTGATTTTTTCTAAGCCACTGAAGGGTGATGATTTGGTTTTATGGAACGATAGAAACATTCATCTTACGGAGCAGATAGCCAAGCAAAGGAAATATATTCGGCGGAATGTTGCTGAGCAGCTTAAATACGAAATGCTTCAGTACGAGGTGATCCAGGGGTAAAGTATTTCTATGACATGACGAACGAGGAGTATGCCGGGTTTGGCATGAAGAACTGTGATGTGCCGGAGTGTAGTTGGTAATAAAAAAATGATACAGATCAGAAGATTTACAGAGACCGATGCACAAGCCGTATCAGAATTGATTATAAAAACATTGCTTACCACCAACACAAAAGATTATCCTGTGGAAGAGATGGAGGAATTGGCTCAAAAACAGCAGCCTCTAAATGTGTTGGAGAGAGCTTCATGGACGCATTATTATGTTGTTGAAGCTGAGAATATCATTATCGGCTGCGGCGCAATCGGCCCATATTGGGGTAAGGAAGATGAGAGCAGTCTGTTTTCCATTTTCGTGCATCCGGATTATCAGGGATGCGGAATCGGCAGGATGATCATGGAAACCCTCGAAAAAGATCCTTACTTTCTGAGGGCGAAGCGTGTAGAAATACCGGCTTCCATTACAGGCCTCAATTTTTACTTGAAGATGGGATACGACTTTAAGAATGGGAACAAAGAATTGGATGATGAGCATCTGTACAGACTTGAGAAAGTCAGAGGACAAAACATAATGAATTCTTTTGACGAGTTAAAAGAAACTGTGCGCCGCCTTCGTGCAGAAGACGGCTGCCCCTGGGATAGAGAACAGACACATGGCTCATTAAAGGCTCCTGTGATCGAAGAGGCCGCAGAAGTGATCTGTGGCGTTAATATTTTTGAACAGACCGGCAACCCGGAAAATCTGAAAGAAGAGCTGGGAGACTTGATGCTTCAGGTGGTCATGCAGGCGCAGATTGCGGAAGAGGAAGGCATATTTACCCTGGACGATGTGATACGTGGTATTACAGAAAAGATGATCCGGCGTCACCCACATGTTTTTGGGAATGCAAAGGTCAAAGATTCCGGCGAGGTTCTCGCAAATTGGGAAGAGATAAAGAAACAAGAGAAAATCGGCAAGGAAGACGACAGGAGTTTTCTGGGAGAAGCTTTTGATGAAGCGGAGGATCTGATCGGCAGGGCAAGAAGACGGAAGGGGCTGTAAGTACTGGGGGACGTTTCTCCATGAGAAACGTCCCCCAGTACTTGTTAGTGGCCTCGGAACACAAGCCAGTTGTGGGAAAATGGCCACGGAATTCCGATGATATCGACGGCCCGTCCGTTTTCGCCGCGATACCAGGAATAGTTCCACCCACTTCCCATGTCACAGTACAGCGCGTCTCGAATTCCAAAATCTTGGAGTGCGTTAATAAAATCGTCATAATGCATCTGCGTACGGGAATCTATGATGCACGCTCTTCCGTTGATAAGCGCAAGTACTCGATAGCATCTGAATTCATCACTGCCATGGGTGCCTCGCTGACCATCGTAGAGAACGATAAACTGCTGGAATCCCATGCCTCCTTCGGCTGCGGCATTCTGAACGGCTTCCTCCGCTTCTTCGGTGTCCCATACGCGCGCTGTCCCGTTCACATATGTGAAAGCTCCCAGATTTTTTTCGGGTTTGCCGCGTTCAAGCTGTCCTTCAGACGCATGCCACCCCACGATGTTTTCATGATTGAATTGCAGCTGATAGGTAGACTGGAACGCAGCTGCCACGCACATCAGACTGTCCTGATCATTCTTTGAGGGCCTTTTGCCTGCTACATAGGAGAGATCATTATAATCTATATAATAAATATAGAGATCGTCTGTCTCAAGCAGAAGTACATCCTTCCCGGACTCCGCGAGAAGAGGTTCTATCTCGGAAGGAGAGGAAATGACTGCATCCGGTTTTAACGGATTGTGGTATTGGCTGCTCAGAATAAAAAGACTGAATCCGATCATTGCGAAGACCGAAACAGAATTGAGCAGCAGGAGGATACGTGCGGCAATCGTCAGCGGACGTTTCAGATCACGTTCTGCTATATGTATATGGAAGAGCAGTCCGAGTAGTGATACGACTGCATTTACAGTAACTGCATAGAACGGCCAGTTGTAACCGTCAAAAATCCGGATGGTACTGATGCTGAATACAGAGAGCATAGTCGTAAACAGGTACCATATCGCTCTGTTTCTGTTTCTGTTCATCGGCCTTCCCCTCCTATGTATTCATTCTGATCGATCATGAGGATCACCTCCGCACAGCCGATCAGAGTGAAGATAAACAGTTCGTCCAAATGCAGGGTCCAGACATAATAGATATAGTTTCGCTCAAAAGACAGCGTCGGTGCGATGATCAGCTGTACAATTACAAGTGCAAGAAGAAAAAGGATGGACATCTGATTGAGGGATAGTCGAATAGGTCCCTGTTTTCTGGCCGCATGAATGACAAAGTGACTGCAGCAGACAAATGACTGGATAAACAAAATCATACCTTCCACCGCCAGGAAGATAAACCCTTGCAAACCCATGATGATATAGGTTTCCGAATCCTCATTCAACAGCTTTCCCAAAGCGTATTGCGACTGAGTGCAAAGCATGCAGAACAGAAGTCCGACTGTGGCGGCCTGCATCAAAAACAGCTTATGTGTTTTCAACGAATAATACAGTGTTCCGACAAGCAGGAACCTGAGCAGCAGATCAAACAGACCGGCAGGGTCAAGCCTTCCGGAACGTGTCCCAAAATGGTAGATCACCGGCATGATCAGAATACTCACAACCGTTGCAATCAAAGTGGTGGATTCGCTCAGAAAAAAGCGTTTATATCTGTTGCTCCATGAAATT
>CADCPK010000347.1 GCA_902803215.1 uncultured Lachnospiraceae bacterium | reverse complement strand
TGGCTATATTCGAGGTATATTTGCGTCAATCCGGAGGAATCGAATTAGAAAGTATTACCATACAGGGTGGCACCCGTGTTTTGACGTAAAAAACACCTGAATTCGGGGCATTTTTGCGTCAAGCAAAGGAAACCGGAGCGCAGAACGCCACTCTGCGATCTTTGAGCAGTGTATTGACGCACGGTGAATCGAGCGGAATCAGGATTACATGGACGGCTTGGAAGCGGGCAGCTCTTAAGTATGCCGGGCGCCCAGCATATTAAACCTGCTAACAAAAGTCAAGCACGATTTTGTCTTTTCTTAGCAGGTTCTTTTTTGAATTACGGGCATCACAACAAAACCAGCACTTTCGCTGGTTCACACTAAGATACCCTTTTCGATACTATTCTTTTGTATACACTTCCTTTACTCGAGCATAATAGATCCGCAGAAATTTGTTTAATCCTGCTATCTTTGCGCTCTTCTTCGCTTTCCCTTCAGATTCTTTTTTCATGATATAAAGATAGACTTCGTTATCTTCTGCTGGGGGATGAGATTTCAATGATCGCATCACTTCATAACCGGTCTTGCGAATGGAGGCCGCACCTCTCTTTAGAATCTTACGATTTGTGCCGTGGAATTTCCCCGATTCATAAGGAGGAGGATCGATTCCTGCGTAGGCGATCAATGCCTTGGCACTATGGAATCGCCTGACATCTCCGATGTCCGCGATCAATCTCGGAGCCAGCGTGTCTCCAACTCCTCCCATAGAACGCACAACAGGATATTCCGGAAGGGCCTTGGCGAGTTCCTTCATTCGTGATAGTATCGTATTGAGAGTTTCATCAACTCTTTTCAGGACTTCAACAGCCTGATTTACCAGCATTTTAGTGGTTTGATTTGCTGGAAGCGTAGGGATACCTTCTTTTGCCATGGAATAGATCTTAGAAGCTTTCTCCTGGCTTTGTCGGTATCCTTTCCTTTTTGCCCATTTCACATAGCTTTCAACAAACTGTCGCTCGGATCTCTTGGCGATGTTCTCATAATGCCAGTAATGATCAACAAAATCTGAAAGCTTATCTTTTCCGTTATCTGGGTTCCAGCTTTTGAATTCACCCTTTATTCCAGGCATTGTATAGTCAAGCAAATGGGTCAGTCCCAGAAGCGATTCAACATGAATCCTCATATAGTGTCGGTACTGTCTACTGAGGATCTTGAGTTCATCGTATTTCTCATTCTGGCTTACAGATTCTTTTAACGAGGACCAATGGTCAATACCGTATTTTGCGATAATCATTGAGTCAGCTTTGTCTGTTTTGACTTTCCGAAGCCCTTGTCCTTCCGTTCGGTACTGTTTCATCTGATAGGGATTGATCACTGATACGAAGAAGCCTTTCTCTGCCAGATATGTCTGAACAGGAAGATGATATATCCCCGTTGCTTCCATCACGACCTTTACTTCTTCGTTCATTGCATGAAGCATTTTTGCCAGCCCCCTCAACTCTGAGTCCATATGGTCGATTTCAAATGGACCGGCTATGATTTCCCCTAAGGGCTTCATGATACAGACTGTACTCTTCTCTTTTGATACATCGATTCCAACACTGATCATAACGAACACCTCCATTCATATTTGAGTTGCAGCTGTTTCCACCCGCACTTATCACCACTCATTTTAGTTCGTTACACGGAAGAGAACATCTTTCCAACCTGCTTAAACGAGTTCATACAACAAGGGGATGGCTGACTGTTTTGCATACGGGTGCTGTGACCCAAAGAGCCACCTGTCAGGCCAACTGCTTCCCTTATTATATAAAAATAAGTGCAGTGATAAGAGTATTCTTATCAACTACACTTCTATGGTACTAAAAGAGCTGCTCCTATTTTACGCATCCACCGCAAAAAGGTGGTGACGAGCCGTCATTTTGGGGTATAATTAGACTGGTTTAACATGTGCTGAAATAGGAAAGGATACTGTACATGCTGCAGATCAGAAATATAAAGAAAGAGTATCATACGGGGAACCTCGTGCAGAAGGCGCTGGACGAGGTCTCGCTGAACTTCCGGGACAACGAGTTCGTGGCGATCCTGGGGCCATCCGGCTCCGGAAAGACGACGCTTCTGAACATCATCGGCGGACTTGACCGGTACGACAGCGGAGACCT
>CADCPK010000346.1 GCA_902803215.1 uncultured Lachnospiraceae bacterium | reverse complement strand
TTTGAGAATATTCGCGATCCTCCCGCTGGTAAGTCCGGTCCTTGTGACCGGTTCGCCCGAAAGCAGCGGGCGGTCGCTGATATAAAGACACAAAAGAACCGCATATTCGCCACGTACGACAAATCCGGTGCTGATCGCATATATTTCTTTCAGATATGTGCCCTGCAGTCGGCCAAATTCTTCAGCAAAATCTTCCATATTCATCGTGTACTCTCCGAATTTTCTTCAGCAAAAGTTATTATAACCTAACTAAAAGTTAGAGTCAACTACTTTCGCGAAAAAAGGTAAACAGGGGACGGTTTCTCAAACCGTCCCCTGTTTCAATTTTCGGATACTTTATTTTCCAGCTGATATTCTCTCGGGGTCATTCCTGTGACCTTTTTAAATATCTGTCCAAAATAACTCTGCGAAGAAAAGCACAGATAGTCGGATATCTCCGACAGGGAACGATCTGAGTATTTCAGAAGGTTCTGCGCCCTGGCTACCTTGGCCCTCTGGATGTAAGTGCCGATGGTGATCCCTTCCGAGCGTTTGAACACTCTTTCCATATAAATAGGATTCAGGTTCAGATACTGTGCGATGTCAGAGACTCTGATCTTGCGGAATATGTTGCGGGCAATATATTGTTTACACTGTTCAACATATATTCCCCCTTTGCCCAGCTCTTTATGTGTCCTGACCAGTCGGGCATATTCAACTATCGCTTCTTTCCTGGTACTTATGATAGATTCTATGTCAGCAGCACTGCCGATTTTTTTCAGGAAAAAATCACTTACCTGAAAGCTTTCCTCCGGAGCCACACCGGTCTCCATCACCACTCTGCAGAGAAGTGCTACGATGATAACGCTCAGATACTCTTCATTTTTCTTCTGATAATAGTCGGTAAGGTCCACGCTTCCAAGATCGGGGCCCTCCTTAACGTATTCGAGCGCCTCTTCGACATTTCCTGCCTTGACCATTTCCAACATTTTCTGCTCTTCGTGAAAAGTATGATTGATTCTTTCCGTATCCGTGATATCCACGGAATAATCAAGGGTATTTTCCGGTCTGTCGGATAATCCGACCGACTCCCTGCCTGTAAGCTGCTTGTCTGCCATTTTTTGTCTCTCCCCCGGTACGTTTATGCGTTACTGCATCAATCATACCACATGAGAAGCAATCGAAAAAGAGTATTTTCGGTTACAGTCCGCCCCCAAAAACAACACTGCAGAAAAAATCAGGCTTCCAGCGCGATCTCCATCATCTGTCTGAAGCTCTTTTCTCTTGCTTCAGCCGGCAGAGATTCCGGTCTGTAAATATGGTCGGAGATGGTCAGGATGCCCAGTGCTTCCTTGCCTGCTCTCGCCGCATTCATAAACAGAGCCGCACATTCCATCTCAACGCAAAGTACACCCATTTTCCTCCAGGAATCATTGACGGTCTTATCATCATTGTAGAAAACATCTCCGGAAAGAACATTGCCTACACGGACCGGAATACCCAGACGATCCGCCGCATCCGCCGCGCTCTTCAGAAGGCTGTAGCTTGCGATCGGGGCGAATGTCCCGGGAAGGCAAAACTGACGCGCATAGTTCGAGTCGGTACATGCTCCCTGAGCCAGAACCACATCCATAAGTTTTACGTCATCCTGCAGAGCTCCCGCACTTCCGATGCGGATGATCTTGTCCACATCATAAAAGTGGAACAGCTCGTAGCTGTAGATCCCGATGCAAGGCATGCCCATGCCGCCGCCCATCACGGTGACTTCTTTGCCTTTGTATGTTCCGGTGAATGCAAACATGTTGCGTACTTTGTTTACGCATTCCGGATTGTCAAGAAAATTTTCAGCGATGAATTTTGCCCTCAGCGGATCGCCCGGCATAAGGACTTTTTTTGCGATTTCTCCTTGTTTTGCACTGTTGTGCGGGGTTGGAATGTTGCTCATACTTGTTTCCTCCTTTTCCTTTTTACTTATTTTCAAAGTATTTGCCCCATACGCAGGCCTGATTGCAGAGAGAGCAATACTTTTGTTCCCTGTTTCGTGTCCGGCCGGTCTTTTCGCCGGCACTGACTCAGTCCGATCCGAAGTTAGCGGTTCAATCCAGGGTAAGATCCCCGTCCTTCACCCAGCCTGCCTTACGGCAAAGTGCATTGATCGCCGGCGCCAGTATGGCCGGAAGAACAAACGAAATGAGGATGAGGCCCAGCCAGTCAAACCAGGTGATGGCTGCCTTTGTGCCGGCCGCCACATCGTTCACCCAGCCGGTGTACACGCCGATCTGTCCCACAAAGCCGCAGGTGCCCATTCCCGAAGAGACCGCAGCGCCGTTCATGCGGAGTCCGAAAACGCAGGTGGCAATCGGCCCGGTGATCGCCGAAGCGACCGTCGGCGCTATCCAGATGCGGGGATTCTTGACAATGTTGCCCATCTGCAGCATGGATGTTCCGATCCCCTGAGAGACCAGTCCGCCCCACTTGTTCTCTTTAAAGGACATCACCGCAAAGCCGATCATCTGCGCGCAGCAGCCCGCCACGGCAGCGCCTCCCGCCAGACCGGTAAGACCCAGTGAAGCGCAGATCGCCGCAGAAGAGATCGGCAGCGTAAGGGCCATTCCCACAAGTACAGATACCAGGATACCCATCAGGAAAGGCTGAAGCTCCGTCGCCCACATGATCAGCTCACCGACCTTCATGGCTGCGCGCCCAAGCGCGGGGGCCAGGAGGGCCGAAAGCGCAACGCCCACTCCGATCGTGACGAGCGGCGTCACCAGAATATCGATCTTCGTCTCTTTAGAGACTGCCTTTCCGAGCTCGGCGGCAATGATCGCGACAAACAGCACGGCCAGAGGGCCGCCCGCACCGCCGAGCGCGTTGGACGCGAAGCCAACCGATATGAGCGAGAACAGGACGAGCGGCGGGCAGTGCAATGCGTAGCCTATCGCCACAGCCATAGCCGGCCCGCTCATCGCGGTGGCCAGGCCGCCAACCGTATAGTCAACTCCCGCAACCGTGGCGACCGTCTGCGTCAGCGCCCCTATGTGGAACTGGATTCCGAGGGTGTTGATGATCGTTCCGATGAGGAGAGAACAAAACAGACCCTGGGCCATGGCACCGAGGGCGTCGATGCCGTAGCGTTTGAGGGAGATTTCGATGTCTTTGCGTCTAAGAAATGATTTGAATGCGTTCAATGTGTACCTCTTTTTCTGTGATTAATGATAAAGTTGTGTATATTATAGCATTGTGTGGGGGAAGATGCCACATTTTTGTGAAACAGGGGACGGTTCCGAAAGACAGGGGACGGTTCTCTGTCTTAGCCTTATCGTGACAAAACATCTCATGTTTGAGGCTAAGACAGAGAACCGTCCCCTGTCTTTCGGAAACGTCCCCTGTTTCA
>CADCPK010000345.1 GCA_902803215.1 uncultured Lachnospiraceae bacterium | reverse complement strand
CCACACGACTGCAATAGTCACTAGATCCTTAGTCTAGCTCGTCTGCCAGTTCCGACACTTCCGCATATCGCATTTCCTGACCCGGTGTTTATCACCGTTCCTCGCGACAAGTGTTAGTATATCAAAGCATGATAATATTGTCAACACTTTTTTGAACAATTTAAAAAATTTTATTTTCCAAAATTTGAACATTTCAAATTATTTCGCCGCAAAGGAAACCGGCAATCCGCATCGCAGACTGTCCGCTAAATAACAAACCCACCGCAGAGAGCGATGGGTCCATAGTTGCTTTGATACATTCAATTATATATCAGATGAGTCTTTTCACCAGTGTCTCGGGGCTCACTGCATAGAGAAGCGCATTCTCTCTTGTAATTGAGCCTGCTCTGTAAAGCTTCAGCAGTTCCATATCCATTGACATCATGCCTTCGTTTGCACCGCTGAAGATCGCATTCTCGATCTGGTGCGTACGGCCGTCGCGGATCAGGTTTTGAATCGCGGTGTTTACCTTCATCATCTCGAACACAGCGACCTGTCCGCCGTCTTTCTTCTGGATCAGCCTTTGTGACACCACTGCTCTGAGTACGACCGAAAGCTGCAGACGGATCTGTGCCTGCTGCTCGGCAGGGAACGTATCGATGATACGGTCGACTGTCTTTGCCGCTCCCGTCGTATGCAGGGAAGAAAGTACCAGATGTCCGGTTTCCGCAGCCGTGATGGAAGTCTGGATGGTATCCAGGTCTCGCATCTCGCCTACCATGATCACCTCGGGAGCCTGGCGTAGTGCCGCTCTCAGTGCTCTCGGGAACGAACGCGCATCATTCGGCACCTCTCTCTGGCTGATCAGCGATTGTTTATGTTTGTGCAGATACTCGATAGGATCCTCAACAGTGACAATGTGTCCTTTTCGGTTGCTGTTGATCCAGTCGATGATGCAGGCCAGCGTCGTACTCTTGCCGCTTCCTGCAGGTCCTGTCACAAGGATCATTCCGTTTTTGATCCTGCCAAGCTCCACAATGCCTTCGGGAATATTCAGTTCCGAAGGATTGGGAAGCGTAAACGCGATCTTACGGAAAGTACCCGCCAAAGTTCCTCTTTGATAATAAATATTGCAGCGGAAGCGGCTGACGCCCGCAAGAGGAAACGAAAAGTCATCGTCCCCTTCCTTCTCCAGCCGTTTGATATCTCTTCCGGCCAGGGCATAAGCCTGTTTAACCAGTTCTTTTGTATCATCCGGCATTAAAACTTCGCCCGCAACCGGCACGATCTCGCCGCGTATCTTTGCCGAAACGGCAGCGCCCGGAAGAACAAAGACATCCGATGCGTCCCTCTCGGAAGCGATCCGCAAATACTCTTTTAGTTCCATTGGCCCTCCATCTCTACCGTCATTTTATGTTTACCCCAGGAGATATGGCCTTCCGTGTCATCAGAAAGAAGCGCCTCACAGCTGAGTGTATGTGTGCCTTCTTCTTCCGTCCAGACTACTTTGTCACCGTCAATGCTCATATTTTCGGGAAGAGCCTCGGAAAGCTTCTCCAGGTATTCATCCCGGCTATCTGTCTCCGCTGCTGTCTGAACCGAAACAGCGTCAAGCTGAGCAAAGCTTTTTTCGGCGCGAGAATTCACCTCGTACGCTTCTTCGGTCACCCTGGCGCTTCGATCTGTAAGTGCCAGATCATTCCGTGCCATCATGTACGAAAGCAGCCCCAGGATACTCATGCTCAGAATAACTACAATGAGGATGATCGATGCCGCTCCCGGTCCAAATGATAATTTGCTCTTTTGCTGCATTTCTACACTCCTCTGTACCAGGTCAGCGGGAGCGAAAACAGCTCGACAGCTTCCTGTCTTCCCTGTTCAGGATCCTGCTGACTCACGTAAGCCTTGAGTACACCGTCCCACATTTTTCCGGTTTCCTGTTCTGTAAAATCTCCGGACACCATGACAGAGTAGCCTTCCATAGCCTGTGTCCAATATCCGTGAGCTTCCACAAAGCCAAGCGATGTAAGCTCCTCTACCGGATCTTCAGACGCTGTGATCGATTCCATAATGTTCTGCGATTCGGAGAGCGCCTGCGTCTCTACCCGGGCACGGTCTGCCATTTTGCTCGACTGAGCAAACACCTGCACCAGAACAGTCAGTGTTATCATCAAAAAAAACACGGCGATCAAAATTTCAATCAACAAATAATCCGATCGATTCCGTCTTCTCATACTTCTGTCTCCTTATTACTATTCACAGTCCCCGGGCTGCGAATAGTAACGGATCCGTCCATGCAAATCGCCTCAGGCGATGGGACGAATCCCTGCAATTCTTAAGGCTTATGGCCGTAATCGCGCAGCAAGTGCGCAATTCGGCTGTGAATAATAACATCTCCTTACCTTGACGCACAGGGCCCAGCAGGATAACTGCGTCCTGCAATTATGCGCCGCACCGGACCGCCGTCTGCACACTCACCGTTTCGCCGGCATTGTCAACCATATCTACGGTAAGCAACTGTCCATCTAACGTCGGTTTGAATTCCCGGACCTCCGTGATCTCTACGCCGTGGTCCGGCACAAAGTCCATATCGGCACGTGTAAACTGTTCGTACAGTTTTCCGTCATACTCATAGATCCAGGTGACATATTCGGTTCCCGAAATGTCTTCATGCAGTCCGAGTGTCGTCGTCCCGTCGTGCTCTTCTATGTTTACAGAATCAAGCGAATCCTGCGCGCGGACCATGCTGCGTACATAGGAGAAAAGCACACGGTCCTCATCGTTCGCATCCATCTTCTCTACGTTCCCCCGATACATTTGTGCACCGAACAGAACAAGCAGGACGGACATCATGGCGAACAGTGCCAGAAGCACAAACACGAAAAGCCCCTGCATTCCATGCCTTGTTGTCGTTCTATTTTTCATCATGTCCCCGCTTTCTGCTCGATTACCCGCACATCCGGGAAAAGATTCGACGCAAACGCGTTATAGCTGACCAGATAGAGCTCGTGGTCGTACGACAGCCCGTAATTCTCTTCCAGGTAGTCTACTCTGCTCGGATAAGCTCCCTCTACCGCATAACATGTGAGGGCAGCTTTTTTGACCGCGTTATACACCATCTCGGTCTGCTCTGCATGCTCAGTATTATCCAGATAAGTGACTGCGCCCCACATACCGCCGATCAGCGCAATAATAAGGAGCACGATCACAATGTCTCTTTTTGCCATCTTATCCTCCCTCCCTTACGAAATGGCTAAGGGATCGATGATCAGAAAGAATTTGCCAGAATTCCGATCATCGGAAGCATTACCGAAAGGAGAATAGCTCCGATCACGATCGAGAGAAGCGCGATAAGCGTAGGCTCGATGATCGCTACGATCGATGCGATTCCTTCCTCTACCTGCTCCTCGTACATCTCGGAGATCTTTCTCATCACCTGCTCCTCACGGCCGGTCGTACTTCCGATACGGATCATACGATCGTCAAGGCCGCCGAACAGTCCCGATTCTGAAACCGCGTCGGCAAAGCCTTCGCCTGCGCTGAGCTTCTCTTCGATTCCTTTAACCTTTTGCTTTACTTCCTTGTTGGAAAGAACAGAAGGAAGAATTCTGAATGCCTCAAGGGTCGGGAAACCGCTGGACATCATGATGGAAAGAACGCTGGCCACGCGGGAAGCGTTGAGTTTAATATCAAGCTTTCTGACTGCCGGGAAGAATTTCCTGAGCACGCTCATGACGCTGTCACGGGAATTACCGCGCAGCATGATCACAGCGATCAATACCAGGATTACCAGAACGGCAACCAGGATCAGAACTACCCAGCCAATCACGGCACCGGCATTCATCAGAACCTTTCCGGTTCCGGTGATGTCACGGCCCATGCTGTTCATTACACGCTGAAATACGGGAAGAACCTTCCACACCATGAGTGATACGATCACAACGATCATAATGCCAAGTACCAGAGGATAGGTAACGGCATTTACGATTGCTGATTTAATGCGGGATTCTCTCTCATAATAATCAGATAGTCCCGACATCACACGATCCATCTGGCCGGTCTGTTCGCCGATGCCTGTCAGCTCAACCATATATTCCGGCCATCTTTCATCTTTCTTAAGAGCTGTGTACAGAGACCCTGTCTCGTTCAGCCCTTTATATACAGAGTCATAAAGATCCGCATATTTACTGTCCTTGGATGATTCCGCGATCGTCTCCATGCCGTCGTAGAGCGGCAGGCTCGCATCAAGCAGCAGTCCGACCTGACCGCAAAAACTCGCGACCTCGGCAGAATCTACCTTTTTTTTAACATCGGCCATTTTGAACCTCCATGCACCTTCTAATAAAAACGTTCCACAACATAGTTGCTGGCATTTATTGCGCCGACTGCATTTGTCGGGTCAAAGAATCTTTCCTGACCATCCACGACGGACATTGTCCACGCATGGTAATAGCCATCCGCGTACCCGATCAGAAGCCGCGAAGGAATACCCTGAGCACGGAGCATACTGATGGTGACTGCCGAAAGATCCTGACATATTCCCGAACGATTATTGTAGCACATATCCACCGCAGGCAGCTCGCCCGCTGCAATCGTCTGCGCACGCACAAAGTCATAAGTAAATTCCTGTGCTATAAGATTGCAGACCGCATCAAACTTCTCCGATTGCGTCATCGAATCATTCGTGATCTCGTCGGAGCGAAGTACCGATGGCGAGGCAGGCGTGTAATTGACATACTGATTCGGTACCAGGAAGGCCGCATTCGGAACCATCTCCGGTACGTTCAAGTCGATCTTTCCGCCTGAAGCATATTTAGATCCGCCTACATTTTCGAACAGAGAAATGCTGTAAGCCCCCGGTCCGAACTGCAGTGGCAGCACCTCGTATTCACCTGTATTTTTCATGTCATACAACAGCTGATTTCCATTGTACATGACCTGAACTTTCATGGGATTGCCGCTCGGGGTCGCTACAGACATCATCGCATAACCGTCCACGATATTGGAGCAGTCCAGCCTGAAGTTACCGTCTATGCGTACATCCAGGCCTGATGCCTCGGGCCATACTGCGTTTGCAGACGACCCATGGGCCACGAAATACAGAAATACGACGCTAAGAAGGGCACCTGCTATGAGGCCGATTTTCTTAGAAATCCGCAGATAATACATCGAGCACATCTCCATCCGCATTAAGGAATACGATTCCCCAGCTAACATCGTTGTCTAAGATCTGTCCGGTAACAGGAGAAGATGATCTGACCTCCTGTCTGTCAAAAAGTACCGATCCGTTCTCGCTATATACGACTGCGGAAACCGCTTCGCCGCCAATTACAATATTGAGGGTCATGACATCCCCTTTAACGGGACGTAAGGTCACTTCGCCGAGTTCCTCTTCGGAAGTCTCGGTGCCTGCTGCTGTTCCTGCGGATGCCGAAGCAGCATCTCCGCCCTGTGCCTGTGAGGAACTTGCCGCGCTCATTGCCGCTGCATCAAGGCCGCCGGTCGTTGTGGTTGCGGCCGGTGCACTGTCTCCGCCCTGTGCCTGCGAGGAACTTGCTGCGCTCATCGCTGCCGCGTCAAGGCCGCCGGTCGTTGTGGTTGCAGCTGTGCTGCCGCCCTGTGCCTGTGAGGAGCTGGCGGCACTCATCGCTGCCGCATCCATTCCACCCGTTGTTGTAGTTGCTGCCCCACTTGCGCCGGAAGCCGATGCATCTGCCGTAGTCTGGGTTCCTTCACCTGCATTGGCCTCGGGAAGAATATTAACCGAAATAGCCGTAGCCTCGGACGGACCTGTCGACGCTGCCGGCGTTGTAGTGGCTGTACCGTCTGTTGCCGCTGCAGCTTCGGGCGCTGCCGGTTTTCTGTAGGCAAGCTTCTCTACGCCAAAATCTCCGTTAACTACCGGGACCCATGCGCCTTCTTTGTTTACCGCAAGACTGGATACGTTTCCTTCTGTACCGGTGAAACATCCTGCGTCCATCATTACATAGTAGTGTTTTTTCAATTCCAGAGAGACGGGAAGTTTGATGGAAATGTTGGTTCCCCCGCCCCAGATCAGACCGTTCATCTCCTCTTCTGTAAGAGATGAAATCTTCACCTGCGATTCATCCGAAAACGATACGGCATAAACTTCGCCCTCATCGTCATACAGATGGAGTTCTCCCGATCCCCTCGTTATGTCCTCTCTAGGAAGATAAATATTGAGTGTATCGCAGAAGTGTTCCGCAGGCATTTTTTCGCGCGGATAGAGCATAATGTAGCCCATGGTCTGTGTCAGGTCGACCTCCGGGACACCTGCATAAGGCTGCTGTGTTCCAAGTCCTTCCTTCCACTCGGCCGCCGAT
>CADCPK010000344.1 GCA_902803215.1 uncultured Lachnospiraceae bacterium | reverse complement strand
TCCTCTAATCTTCTTTTCATTTGCTTCATCAGGCCTGTTCTTCGGATCTATCAAAATAAGCTCTGCTTCCAGCTTATCGATTCCCAGAGCGCCTTTCAGCTTCTCAAAAGCTTTCTCTGCACCGCTTCCGCTCTGGCACGCAAAGGCCGAAATCTGTTTGCCCTTCAAATCATTTTCTTTTACAAATGTGCGGATAGGCGGAGTCACATTTCCGGCCCAGACCGGAAAGCCAAAGATAATTCGGTCATATTTATCCGCTTCAAAAACATAGGGTTTAAGTTCCGGTGTTTCCTTCAAGAGAATAATAAACGATCAATGATTTCATTTCTGTGTCCTCCCTGCCTGTACCATCTCTTCACTAAGCGCAAAAAGCCTCCGTGTCCTTTTGAAAGTATACCCAATTGCTTATATATTCCGGCTAAGATTCTGGCGACTGTAGTCTTTCCGGTCCCCGGATTTCCAAGAAAAACAAGATGTTTATTAATGTCGATAGGTTTTATACTCTGCTTTTTTCTATGTTCACGGTGCCTGACACCATTAACTCTTATTCACCGCAGCATCCGTAAGATATACATAATTATTTCTTTCTTCTCCTTCACAGGATGTCTCAAACCTCACGGTACTTGCACCGGTAACGTCTAATGTAAATTCTCTTCCGGGATCACCGGCTTTGACATTATCGATCGTCTCTGCCAACTCTCCGTCTATATAGATTGAAAGGGAAGCATTCCCGGAAACCGATGTGTCGTTGCCTGTACACAGTTTGCCGGTGAGAGTACTGTAGTTTCCTCCAATATTATACATGATAAAACCATTATTCGCAGAATCCATTTTAATCCATCCCGGGCAAGGATTTCCCTGAGAATCATATTCCAGCTTTAAGCTGATTTCTGCATAATTTTTGTCTACCGATTCACGCTCCGTCAAATACGCCTGTTCGAATCCCGAAAGATCTGTATCCGGCGTCAGCTCGGAGGAGATCATAAGCAGCCTGATCTTTTCATCTGCGGCAGTCTCTGTAGATGTCAGCCACAGATAATCAACATCTGATACATCAAGGTGAATACTGCGATGAGAATCATTTTTCTTCAAACCATTCGTGTGGTACAACAGCTTTCCATCACCGAAAACAGCAAAGCTGGCGCGAGCATTAATGCTGCTTTCTCCTGACACATACAGATCAAAATCAAGGTTGGAATATTTTCTGGCCAGGTTATAGTAAGCACGCCCGTCATTTAAGGCATCCAATTCTATCGCTAAAGGATCGATCGTACCCGAAGTATATTCATCTATATCCAGGAGCTCGGATATTCCCATGCCCTGTTTTATAATTCGGCGGTATTCCATTCCTTCTTCATATATGACAGGAAGATCCGCCAGAAAAGCCGATCCCTCAGGTGCAGTCCACGATAAAGAAGGGATCTGAATGATGAAAGGTCTCTTTTCTGATTCGTTCACATCCCGCCATTTCCCTCCGGCATCCATGGTCATGCAATTCTCCGGGCCGAAATAGTTATCCGGTTCTCCGTTTTCCCAGTGTTCCGTATCAGATAATTGTTCTCCATCAGCCCACACCCAGGTATCGCTGCCGGGTGCGGTACGTTCTGCTCCCATCCAGAATGAATATTCATAGCTTTTGCGCATCAGAGTACGAAGAGCCGCTATCTGCCTTTCGGTTTTCGGCATAGCGAGCATTCCGCCAAACTGCTCAGTAGTTAATTTTGCCGTATTGTAATCACAATTTCTATCTACAAGGATGTATCTGTAATCTACAGTATCCAAAATGAAGAGATCCGACTCTCCGTCTTCTCCGATATACATTGACTGCAGACCGGGGTCAATCTCCGGAAAAACATCAGGTGCTGCTTCCTCAAAAGTGATGGTCTCCGGCACGCCGGAAAGGAGTGTATTACCGACTATGAAGAACAGGCCCGAACTGTCCTCGTGATCCGCAAATGATGCGATCTCCAGTACTTCCGCCCCTGTTACATCCAGATCGATCTTTGATGAGGGATTCGTAAGAGAAATGTCCTCAGTCCTCCAAACTTCCTCACCATCCACAGAAATCGCTACCCCTCCGGAAATATCATATTCATATGGCATTTTTGCAACGCTTACATCTGCTGAAAAATGGGAATATTTTCCACCGAGTCTGACCCGCATCAGCCCGTTCATATCCGCTCTCAGTATATAGGCATCACGGAACGCATCTCCCCGAACATCCGTAGTCATGCTGTTTTGCGCTTTGTTTTCCATTCCCCTGGATTCTGAAATAATCTCGTCCGAGAATGCCTTCTTCGTCATCTCCGGGGCTGCAATGTCTTCAGTTCTGTCAAGCACTCCGTTGCTAATACACAACCAGGCTTTAGATGTACTATCGTAGCTGATCGTCTGAATCGACAGACGTTCTACCCCTGTCACATCCAGCAAAAGATTCTGTGGCGCATCCGACCTCTGATAGGCGTCAGCCGCATAAAGCAGGCGCTCGTCTCCCCAGATGTACATCGACATCTGCGCTTCTGTATCGGCATCATTGTATGTGGACAACACAAACGAAAAACGGTTCCATTCTCCATTCAGCAAATAATCTGTCCGCGCAGCACTTCCGGCTTTCAGAGCCAGGGAGTTTTGATACACATTTCCATAAGGATCCGTCATCGTTTCCCAGACTTCTGTATTTTTGGCATAATCAGGTATCAGTTCATTTAGCGACACACTTTGTATAGCCGGCTTCTCAGCATCTGCCATAACAGGTTCAAAGTGCTTTTGCAGCTGCTCATAATCCGGCTCCCCCGAAGTTTCTCCGGAAAACTCAGTGACAGACGGGGTTTTACCATAATCGTATTCTATCTGCTGTTTTATGTATTCGTCTGCTTCTTCCGCCGATGCGAAAGATTTCGCTTTCCAACTGTCCTCGCTATAGAGTGTTCCCTCCTGTGTCAGTGCAACATCCTCTCGTTCCATGACCACCACAAGCTTTCCGGATTCTATATTCCCATCGGGCAAACGGACAGGAACTGCCAGATTGTTAATTACGTAGAGGCAATTATCCGTTTTGTCCTTGTCTTTCACTTCTTTCAACCCTGCCGGTTCCACACGCATCTCATTCCAGAGCACCCATCCCTGGCGATCCCCGAGCATGCGGTATTGCAAGTTACTATAGTTGCTTATCGCATATTTGGCCGTTTCTTCCTGCGACTCCCGGAGCATATCCTCCAGCAGCGGATCAGAAAAACCGGTCAGCTCAAAATCCCTGGATGGAAGGCCCTCCACGACTTTGGACACGGTAGCATTTTCTACAATATACCCGTTCTCATGCAGCCGTTCTTCATTATAGGTAATATTTAGCGTATATGTATCCCCGTTATTCAGATGTACATATTCGGAGGCTGTCGAATAAAACAGAGACGTATATTGCACATATGGCAGGTCGTAGTCAACATTGAATAGAACTTTTACATTCGGGGCAATTCCTTCAAAAGTGATATCTACTGCAGAAGCAAGATCGATCCGCTCAGGCTCTTTCAACCCCGACACGGTAACCTTGATCATATCATTTCTTATAGCATACCCCAGGTCTTTTAGCAGATCTTTGTCCACCGCTCCTGCTATTTCTATCTCATCTCCGTTCGAGAGCCCTTCCCTTTTGGAAACCGAAAAGTCCTTATAAATGTCTCCCGGAAGGCTGTCTACCATTTCTATCTGCCGTTCAGTCAGAGATTTCTTTCCTGAAAGCAGCTGCTTCAGCCCATCTCTGTCAAAAGTCAGAACAATAGTTCCCTCTCCATCCAGGCCGCTAAATTCCACGCCGAGCAGCGAAGAAGCATTTATCGATTTACCGACTTGGCATCCGGCGAACAGGAAAACGGCAGCACACAAGATCAACAAGATTGAAACATAAAGCGTAATTTTCTGGATTCCGGTACATTTTTTCATAATTGTCTCCTTTCCAAAGACAGGGGACGGTTCTCTGTCCTGCCTGTCCCTTCTGAGCCGGTTGTAATCCTCTTTCCATTATATTATAATCCCATAGTATAATTGTGCTTAATTCCGGCGCAGAGCAGAAAGCCGGCATATCCGGACGGAAAGGAAATTCACATGCGAAAAGCCCTTATCAGTCAGCTTACCGCCTACAACCCCTACAACGAACAGGAAACCCGCGACAGGGAAACGATCCTTCACATGCTCAAAACGCAGGAAGACATCTTTCTGCGGAGCAATCTGCTTGCACATATGACGGCCTCAGCCTGGGTGCAGGATTTTGAACACCGGCACATCCTGATGGCATACCACAACATCTACCATTCCTGGGCATGGCTGGGCGGTCATGCAGACGGAAATGAAGACCTGCTGCAGGTCGCGATAAAAGAAGTGCGGGAGGAAAGCGGAATCCAAAATGTACGCCCGGTTTCAGACAACATTTTCTCCATAGAAGTGCTGACCGTGGACGGCCACGAAAAGAAAGGTATTTACGTGCCTTCTCACCTGCATCTGAATGTGACTTATTTACTTGAGGCCGACCGCGAGGAATCCGTCCGGGTGAAAGCTGACGAAGACAGCGCAGTAGGCTGGTTTGCGCCTCAGGAAGCAGTGGAAAAATCCTGCGAGCCTTGGTTCAGGGAACGAATATACAGCAAACTGAATGCGAAAATCATTCTGCTAGCATAGTATCCAAAATATATGCTGCCCTCCGGGCAAGCTCCGGGCAGGGGCGTTTCTTATAATACTCGGAAGTACGCTCCTCCGGATCACCGCCGGCTTTTACGGTCTGTGGATCGATATTCGCCTTCGTGAGAAGCTCCCTGCAAATGATGGAACCTTCTGCTGCCCGAAAACGCTGTGCAAACTCGCGAACCAGCGCGTAGTGACGTTTTTTAGCCTCGACATCCTTGGGATCTGAATAACCCTTAAGAATTCCAAGTACCATCGCAGCAGCACTGACAGTACCGCAGACTTCGCGAAGACGCCCCAAGCCACCCCCAAAAGAAGAAGCCAGTCTCGCGGATGTCTCCATGTCCAGACCGGTTAAATCGCTGAAAGCACAAAAAACCGACTGCGCACAGTTGTAGCCTTCTAAGAATAATTCTTTTGCTTTATCAGCATGATCTGTTGATGTATGGTCCGACATACCTCTACTCCTCCAAAAGACAGGGGACGGTTCTCTGTCTTGCATTCATACAACAAAAGGCTTTTAGATTTTGGGGCAAAAAGAACCGTCCCTATTGTCCCCAAAATCTCTTGCCCTTTCTATGTTTATGTAGTAATATGAGTGTGTACATATAGTATGTACATTCATCGTTCATTTGAAAGGAGGTAACAAATTTGACAACTACCAAGATTTTCCAAAATGGAAACAGCCAAGCATTACGTATACCGGCAGAAATGAGAGCCATTCAAAAAGACTACCTCATTCAAAAAATAGGCGAAGTCTTCATTGCATACCCCGCTGACGACCCCTGGATGCCATCCCGCATGGTTGTCGGAACCTTCCCTGAAGATTTCGAAAGAGAACAACCGGATTGGGATGATGCTCCTCAAAGGGAGGGATTCTGATGTATCTTCTCGATACCAATATTTGTATTTATGCTATGAAGGGACAATTCCCTCAGCTAAATGAGCGTCTGTTTTCGCATAGTCCTTCTGAAATTGCCATTTCTTCTATCACAGTTTTTGAACTCGAATATGGTGCTTTCAAAAGTAACTGGGGCGAAAAAACGCGCAACAATCTTCATCTGTTTCTCGCCCCATTTTCAATCCTTCCATTTGATGCAAATGATGCAATAAAAGCCGGATTCATCCGCAGTTATTTGGTCAGCAATGGTCTTCCTATAGGTCCTTATGATGTACAGCTTGCCGGACAAGCCCTTGCAAAAGGTCTTACATTTGTAACTCACAACATAAAAGAATTTCAACGAGTACCACAACTTATAATTGAAGACTGGGTCTGAAGAAATGAGCCAAAAAGATACGTCCCCACTGACTCATTTCCTAAACAGATATTTTCCTTTCCCTTTCCCCTTCATAGGATAGATCAATCCCGCATCCAGCATTTTTCTGATCAATGCAGATGCCGGGGAGGCAGTGACAGACAACAATCGCATTATGTCGGAGCGCCCGAAAAAACGATCATAGCCAAATTCCTCAAACAGCATCGCAATGTGCTGCTTTGTTTTCTTGGTCATGTTATCGGGCAGTTCAATATCCTGTTTTTCTGCTTCAATGTCCTGTTTTTCTGCTTCAATGTCCTGTTTTTCTCTTGCAATGTCCTGTTTTTCCTCTTCCCACCGCACGTGAAGATAGCGATTCTTTAGTATATTCGATTCTCTGAGCAGCAGATTACGCAAAAACAATTCCAAATATTCAGTTGTTTCTCTGACTCCTTTCGCCAGATCATTATAGTTCGCCCTGACCAATGCGTTTCTAAAATACCATGCATTCTTTGCAAAAACATCATTTGTCACATCAAATCCCACAGACCTGAGATATTTGATGAAGAATACCGCCGTTGTTCTGGTATTTCCCTCACCAAAAGCATGTATCTGCCATAAGCCGGATACAAACCTTGCCAGATGAGGAATCATAGTCGAAACACCTGCCAATGGATATTGATACTCTTTTTCTGTACGAATATCATATTCCAGCATTTCACGAAGTTCCAAAGCGTTACCATAATGTACAGATGCGCCGTCAAGAACCCATTCCTTTTTAGAAATATTATAATCCCTTATTCTTCCGGCATATGAGTATATTCCTTCAAACAATCTCCTGTGAATCCCAATATACTGAGGTACAGAAAATGTAAATGCATTTTCCGAAAGAATAGCTGCAATACGCGCAGAAACTATATCCGCCTCTTTCGTTCTTTCTGCATTTCTGTCTTCGGATTTCTCATAATAGCTCTCAATGAGTTTACCGGCTTCCAGAACCGATATTTTGCCTTCAATATTATCTTTCGCTGTACTCTTCAGATAATCAGAGGTTTTAAGTCCATCGACCGCCTGCAAACCAATGGCGGTGTACCAGGCATAGCCCAACTCTCGCCCGGATGGTTCCGATTGCTTTATATATTCCTCAAAAGGATCTTTTTCTATATCATCCATTAGGTTCACCGCCTTTTAGATTTTGAAGACAGGGGACGGTTCTCTGTCTTAAGAAAATAGGTCAAAAAGAACCGCCCCTTTTTCATTCTAGCCGAGCACAGAATCCTCTAATCTTCTTTTCATTTGCTTCATTCGGCCTATTCATCGGATCGATCAGAACAAGCTCAGCCTCCAACTTCTCAATCCCCAGGACACCTTTCAGCTTCTCAAAAGCTTTCTCGGCCCCGCTTCCGCTCTGACACGCAAAAGCAGAAATCTGCTTGCCCTTCAAATTATTTTCTTTTACAAATGTGCGGATAGGAGGAGTCACATTTCCGGCCCAAACCGGAAAGCCAAAGATGATTCGATCATATTTATCCGCTTCAAAAACATAGGGTTTGAGTTCCGGTGTTTCTGCCATCACAGCACTTTTCCCACCCCAGAAGAACTTTCGAAATCCTTTATTAGGGTAGGTCTTAACGGGCTCTATTTTAAGAATATCAGCTCCCATCTCAGATGCAATCTTCTTGGCTGCATATTCAGTATTTCCTTCCAGGGAATAATAAACAATCAATGATTTCATCTCTGTGACCTCCCTACCTGAAAGACAGGGGACGGTTCTCTGTCCGACCTGAAAATGAGTCAAAAAGATACGTCCCCACTGACTCTTTTTTTATATCATCCATTCGATTCACCATACAATTCATGTAGCATATCAAGCGCTTCATCCATTTCAAAAGGCAAGCCCAGTTGTTCAAATGGAATACTTTCCTCAACAATTTCTCTCATAAACCGGGTAATGTTTTCTCTAACCACTCCGGTAGCATTCACTGTAATGCTACGATTTATTATCTGGAGAAGCCTGAAGACATCATATTTATGTTTTTTCAGATCTCTTTCATTAACGTGTTCGCCATTTTGTTTTCTGTCTCTTAAATTAAGCCATGCATACATCTTAAACGGGATAATGTGCTCAGCATCTAATACACTCACCCCTGAAATCATTTTTCTTCCCGCAAGCATAAAGTTGTAATAATCTTCATCCAATAATATCGCAGACAAGCTGGAAACATCATCTCCCACATGTATGGGAACTATTCCTTCAGGAACATTCATAATATAATCCGGTTCTTTAGAAAAAAGCTCTATCATAAAAGGATATCCCGGTTTCGGATCTGTAAATCTGTAAAAATGAACCTTATCACTGTTCTTCCATCCAAAACGATACTCCCCTTCAAGAATATATTCCCAAAATTCTTTGCCAAAATCTTGTTGTCCGGCTTCCATAATCAGGATCATGTCTATATCTTTTGTTGCTCTGAAATCAGCATCTGCTTCAGTCATGAGAATATCACATGCCGCTCCACCTATAATAGTATAACAGTCACTATAATCTCTAAACTTTTGTATAAAGCTTTCCATTCCGGCTACCATTTATAATTCTCCAAATATTCTTCTATCGCACCCTCAATTCTTTCGTCGACATTGTTTTCAAAACACATGTATAGAGATACCGGATCAACTGCTCCATTTTTTACATACAGGTTCGGGTTGTATTTCCACAATTCCAACCGCATGACATCACCGTCCGTATCCCATCTGGTATCAATATCTTGTAGTTT
>CADCPK010000343.1 GCA_902803215.1 uncultured Lachnospiraceae bacterium | reverse complement strand
GCTTCTTCTATATTAAATGTTTTTTTAAGTATTGTAAAGCACTTTCTTGTGACAGTTTCGTTTTCGGAATGAAAAACAAGGTACATTCTTCCCGTTTCATCCCTTTCAAGATCTCCCGAGCCTGAAAGCATTGCCGCTGCTTCGGCGATACAACAATGTCTCGCGGAGTCCTCGTGTCCGGAAAGTTCTTTTTTCACCATCCCTGAAAAAGACAATCCTTACACCTCCGTCAGAAGTCTCCGAGGAACCTGACCTCGGGCTCCAGCCTGACTCCGCTCGACTCGTAAACCCGATCGGAGACCTGCCGTATAAGCCTGATCACATCGTCAGCCGTTGCATGGTCCGCATTGATCACAAACCCGCAATGTTTGTCCGACACTTTTGCTCCCCCGACCGTAAAACCGCGCAGACCCGCGTCTTCGATCAGCTTGCCGGCAAAATAGCCTTCCGGTCGCTTGAATGTGCTGCCTGCGCTCGGAAATTCGAGCGGCTGCTTCGAGACTCTTCTCTGCTGCAGATCCTGCATTTTATCGCGTATCGCAGCCGGATCTCCTTTTTCAAACTTCATACCGGCCGAGAGAACGACAAGATCCTCTTCTTTAACGATACTGGTCCGATAACCAAGCTTCAGTTCGGGAAGCGTAAGTGTTTTTATCTCTCCCTGCGGGGTAAGCACTCTTGCGCAGGTAAGTACATCCTTCATCTCCCCGCCATAAGCTCCCGCATTCATCACGACCGCTCCGCCGAGTGTCCCGGGAATGCCGGAGGCAAATTCAAAGCCTGTCAGTTCCGCGCTGCGGGCTGCTGCCGCGATGGCGGAAAGCAGCGCACCGGCACCGGCGCAGATCTCCTCACCGTTTACATTTATATCGCTCATGTTCCGGTAGATGCGGACCACAACGCCGCGAAAGCCGCTGTCGCTCACAAGTAGATTGCTTCCGTTTCCCAGAACGAAGAACGGAAGTCCCGATCGTCTCACCGCTTTCAGCACCTCGGCTGTCTGCTTCTCATCCTTCGGCGATACAAACACATCCGCCGGACCGCCGATGCGGAATGTTGTATGGCGGCTCATCGGTTCGTCAAGGAGCACCTCGGGCTCTCCCTCTATCTCACTGAGTTCTCTCAGCAACTGCTGATATATATCCATCTTATTTGTCTCCATGTCTTCGGATGCGCGGCCTTTTTATTGCCGGTTCTCCGGAATCTGTGATATCACGGACCACCTCCCGGGCGATCATCAGTCCCGCGGCGCCGGTAAGGTAACAGATACTGCCCGATGCAGCGCTCTCATCCGGTCCTTCTTCGGTCTCCGTATGCCCCTTTTTTCGTGCCTCCGACGAAAAAAGGACCTTCAGCGAACGGATCCCGGCTTTTCTGAGTTCTGCACGCAGCTCCTTTGCAACAGGGCACACCGATGCCTTTGTAATGTCAGCCACGGTCAGCCTTGATATATCCGTAAAACGATTGAGGCACATGCAGCTGAGTATCTTGACCCCTTTTGCGACCGCCTCTTCGATCAGTACCAGCTTATCTTCCGGTTTCGGAAGCGTATCCACAATATAGTCATATTGAGTGAGGTCGAACATCGGTGCCGTCTGTTTTGAATAGGCCGTCTCATAGCAGTGGACCAGGATATTCTCGTCAATATCATGAATATGCTTTCCCGCCACCGACACCTTGCTCTGCCCGATCATCGACCGCGTCGCGTACAGCTGCCGGCATATCTCGTCCTCGCTGAAACTGTCATGATCGACCAGCGTCAGACTTCCGACACCGCAGCGGGCCAGTGCTTCTGTCACAAAGCTGCCGACGCCGCCGACCCCAAAGACCGCTATGCGCGCTTTTGCCAATGCATCTGTTTTCTGTCGTCCAAGGATCAGTTCCATGTGTGAAAATGCGCCCTGCATGCCGTACCCCCATGACAATATAAACGGTCAACAGTTAAAAAATTTATTTAATATCCGTAGTCATAATCATAGTTGTAGTCGTAATTATAATCATAATTGTTATAATCGTAGGTGTCATATCCGGAATCGTACCCTGAGTCATAGCCCGAATCATAGCCGGACATATCGCCTCCGGAGTAATCGGTTTCCGCAGCCTGTGTCTCTGCAGGAGTACCGTCATCGTTAAGGCCCGAAGACCCCGTTCTCTGACAGACGATATTGTAGATATTAAGCAGATCATCGGTAAGCGTGCTTACGTATACTTTCTGTACTGTCACCGCCGCGGTATCCGGGTCGCCTGTGTTCAGCGAGTAGTAAGCCTGAAGCAGATACTCATAGCTCTCCCGTTTTCTCTGCTCCGACTCCATTTCACGCTCGTTCTGCTCGGCTGTCTGGCCGACCGAGGCGGCTTCTCCCTGTGCTTTCGAGAGCTCGGCGCTCTGACTTGCCAGTGATTCGCTGTATTTGACGATCTGGTCGTTCGCCTCCCGGTAAATGTTCTGGCGGATCGAAGGCACCGCGAGAAGAGCGAAGGCGCCCGCCCCCACCACGAGCCCTGCGACAAGGGCCGCCGGGATACTGATCTTGGACACGGCACGTACAGGGATCGAAGTTGTATCTCTCTCATTGTCCGTCTCGATATCGTCCATGATCGATGATGAACGGAAAAGTCCCCGTTTTCTGTCCTCCAGCTTGGTCGTAACACCGGTTCGCTCATCCACTTCTTTCAGGAACCTCAGCGTCGTGGTATTTGTCTTGTCGATCTTTGCCGCTTTTCGAAGAATCTTTCTTGCCTTGTTCCATTCGTGATTTTTCATATGGATCAGTGCAAGCAGATGATAGCCTTTGATCAGCTTGGAATTCTGCGCGAGGATCCGCCGCAGCTGAACCGAGGCCATATCTTCATGTCCTTCTCTGCAGAGCTCCAGCGCGTGGTTATATTTGCGGATCGTCTCATTGATCGCGGAAAGACGCGCGGAATTGGCCTGCAGCTTATTGATGTATTCCTCCGCAAGGTTCTGCCTGGGCGACAAGTTCTTGCTGATGACCCATTCGCTGAGCGCCGCCACGACCTCGCCCGTCTCAAAGTAAACAAGACCGAGCAGATTTCTGGCATCGATATTATTTTTGTCAAAAATGAGGCTCTGTTTCAGACATCCGATCGCACCCGAAAGGTCGCGGATCTCCGCCTTTTCAAGCCCCTGGTTATAATAGTAGCGGGACAGATACATCACCTTTCGCTGAATAAGGATGGGAAATCCGCATCGCGGACAGTATTCCCGGTCCGCGGGCGAAAGATGAGTCCCACAGTTGATACAATCCATTCGGTAAACCTCCGTAGAGCAGACTGTGGTAAAGCGGTTACTGTTCTCAGCCTGAGTACTGTGAACGGCAGCGCCTTAACGAGTCCGTACCCGTCTGTTTTCTTTCGACTCTTTGAGCATTTCCTGAAGGACATCAAGAATGTCGGTCAGTTCATGGTCGTAGATGGCCCCCTCCGCGTCTGTCACATCGAGGCATGGTTCAAATTTCTTCAGTTCTTCTTCGTAATCTATCATTTAAGGCCGCAACCTCCTTTTTAATTGTTACTATTCACAGCCACTTAGCTGTGAATAGTAACGGATTCGTCCATGCAAATCGCCTTCGGCGATGGGACGAATCCCTGCATGTTTTACTTTTTCAGGCTGTAACCGCGCAGCAAATGCGCGGTTCAGCTGTGAATAATACCCTTAATTATACCTACCAGGTAGAGAGAACCCACGCAGAACAAAAGTCCGTCCTCCGGCTTCTTCTGCAGCGCAAGCCTGAATGCTTTCTTCGGATCCGGTTCGGCTGTCACAACCGTACAGCCTTTCTTTCTGAAAACTTCGGCGAGCTCCGCCGCCGGCACTTCTCTGGCACCGCCGATCTGCGTCGTCACCACGCTCTCCGGACGGATCTTCCCGGCGATCAGTCCGATCATGTCGGGATAGTCCTTGTCATTCACTGCCCCGAACAGAAGGCTTATGGAAAAGTCCCCGGTGAAGTATTCCGCTGTCTCCGCAAACTTTCGTATGCCATCCTCATTGTGGGCCCCGTCCAGGATCACGCCCGGCAGTACTGTTTCCATCCTTCCGGGCCACGAGGTATTTGCGATCCCCCCGATGACATCTTCGCGGGAGACAGAAATCTGTCCGCACCCGGTCATCACTTCCAACGTTCTCACGGCAAGAGCCGCGTTCATCACCTGATAGTCGGCGATAAAGGGAATATGAAACAGCGTGTTTTTATCATAATAATCATTATTCAGGGAAAAATCAATGCCCGCCCTGCTCTTTTTCTTCACAATGGTATCGGACACCTTCACCGGAACGGACCGGCTCCCTGCGCGGGATGCGATATTTGATATCACTTCGGCGGCTTTCGGGTCATTTGCGTCGTAGACTACAGGGACCCCCGGCACGATGATGCCTGCTTTTTCCGCGGCGATCTGTTCTACCGTGTTTCCCAGATATTGTACATGATCGAGGCTTACGGACGTGATCACGCAAACGAGGGGATTCGGGACCGCAGTCGTGGCGTCGAGCCTGCCGCCCAGGCCGGTTTCCAGGACCACGATCTCTGCGCCTTTGTCCTTAAAAATGAGCATGCCCATCAGAAACAGCATCTCGAAATATGTGGGATGGCCTTCCCCTTCCTTCTCCATCTCAAGGGAAAGCTCCAGCACCTTTTCAAAAGCGGCAAGGAACTCTTCCTCGGAGATCATCTCTCCGGCGACCATAAAGCGCTCACGAATATCGACCAGATGCGGCGAGGTAAAAAGACCTGTACGGTAACCTGCTGTTCTGAGGACAGAATCGAGAAACGCACAGACGCTGCCTTTCCCGTTGGTGCCCGCTACGTGGATCACGGAGAATGCCTTCTCCGGATTGCCCAGCCGTCTCAGACATTCGCGGGTGTGATCGAGACTGTGTTTTTTGGTAAACTTTGGTGTTTCGTCTATATAGGAACATGCTTCTTCGAATGTCATGCCCTGTCTCCTTCATTATTGTATTACTACAAATGCCACCGCACAACTGCACGGTGGCATCTTTTTATTCTTCAGTGGGCGCTGCCACCTTCCATGGATTATCGTCCATGAGCGCATAGCAGGTCCGGTCATAGCTTTTCGAAAGGGCTTTTCTGGTAGAACTGTTGCTCCGCTGACAAACCGTCAGACGGTCAAAGTCTTGCAGCTCCGTCCCCGAAATGATCAGCGTGGTCGGGTTGACATACACAGTGTCGTACCATTCCCCGTTCAGCTTCACTTCGCTCGAAGGTGTAAAATTGGTTCCTCTGATGTAATAGGAAAGCTGCAGCGCGCTTCCCATCGAAATAGAATCGAGGGTCAGATCGTAGATACCCATCTTCATCTTTGTCTTCTTATACGGATTGTCTCCGCCGTAGCAGTACCTCTTGCCGTAAAGAAGATCGTACTGCAGGGATTCCAGGTCGACCTGATAATTTTTGGTGCTTCTCCGCGCCTGATGGTACTTGAAGATGTTTCCTTCATGGATCCCGATACGGTCCATCACCTCAGCCGCCATCTGATAGGAAGCAAGGTTTTCTTCCTTTCGGTCCATTCCGAAATTGTCCCACATGACATACTGGGTCTGGAACAGATATCTGTTCTTCATGTCTTCGACCGTAAGCCCCATGGTGGGCAGATGGTCTCCGTACATGACCAGCACGACATCTTCGGGATACTCGCTCAGCGCATCGGTGAGCTCTTTCACGAAGTTATCCATCTCGTGGATCTGATTTACATAGTACTCCCATTTGCAGTCCTGCTCAAATGTGGCCGAACCCGAAACCGTGATCTCGGGATCCTCCAGCACCGGCTCCGTGGGATAATCTCCATGTCCCTGTACAGAGATCGTGTAGATATAGTCAGAACCTTCGGTGGATTTCAGGCACTTCAGGATCTCTTCCGTGAGGACTTCGTCTTTTACCCACCCCAGCGGATTCTGCTCGTTCTCGCGGACCATGTACTCTTCCGAGACAAAATAGTCAAATCCGAGCCGCGGGAACACGCTCTTGCG
>CADCPK010000342.1 GCA_902803215.1 uncultured Lachnospiraceae bacterium | reverse complement strand
GCAGAAGCAGGCGCAGAAAAAATCCTCGTAAAGATTAACGCTTGAAACTGATCGCCACCCGTCCTGTGCTGATTGGATGTACTCAGTACAGGGCGGGAGATCAGCTGCCGGTGAATAACAAAGCCCTGGTAAAAGCATGGATAGCAGCCGGGAGTGCGGTCTGTAGTTGCTGCGAGGAGCAGGCCGCACCGGAAGAAAAACCGAAGGCTGTCCCTGTTGCACCTGCAGGGCTTCCCGGAAAGAGTTCAGACGGCGATCCTGATGCACTGATCGGAAAAGTACCGCAGAGAGCGCCCAGAACTCCTGCAAAGAAGCCAGCAGCAAAGAGGACGAAAAAATGAGTGCGTTTAAGGACATCATAGCGACAGATATACATCAGACTTTCCTGAATCTGGATGAGTATTCGGACATCCACATGGTAAACGGCGAACGGATGTCGGTACAGGTGGACGAAAATGAGCAGATTGAGAGGGAGAAGCGATTCAATCAGAATATGGATGGACTGTACACGAATCAAAAGCTGATCTATGTGGCGGCGGATGAGTATGGACCGCTCCCGAAACAGGGATCCATGATCACGTTTGATGGACGCAAGTATACAGTCGCGGATGCCATAAACGAGGGTGGCGTGTACTCGATCACACTGGAGGCGAACAGAGCATGAGCGATGGACAGATGATCACATTTTCGTGGGAGCTGGACAATGGCGATTTTGCAACACTTACCGCAAAACTCCGAGAGTTGGCGGGAAGCAAAGCGAATATGTACATTGCCAGGGCGCTCAACAAGACCGCAACTTCCGCTCGCGTGAAACTCGGAAATAAGGCGAGAGCATCATACACCGTAAAGTCCGGTGGATTTAAGAAGGACATGCAGATTGATAAGGCTACTGCCGGAAATCTGGTCGCTATCATCCATTCGGATGGCAATACATTGGATGTTCCGAAATTCAAATGGACGCATCCGCAAAGCGGCGTAAAAATCGACGTCGTCAAAAGTGGTCTGAAGCCTATGCGTAAGTATGGGAATACTGCTTTTTACGGCAGAGGAAAGCTGAACGGACAGGTCTATGTCAGAAAAGGCAAAGCGCGATTTCCGCTAGAAAAGCTGAAGTCCAAGTCTGTCCCGTACATGATCGGATCCGACAACCGGGTCTGGGGACCAACAAGGCCTGAGATAGAGTCGGATCTCAAAAAGTACATGCAACAGCAAATCAAAGCATTACTCGGATAAGGGGGCAATAAATGCAAAACGATTTAATGACAGTAGACGACCTGCAGAAAGCCTTGATCAATGAGATTGAAGACCTTCTGAAGGACGTAATTACCATCAGAGAAGAGGTCGAAGACCCCGAAAATCCGACTCAATATAAAAACTATCACCTGAAATATGGCGATGGAACCAGAAACAAAAAAGGCTTCACCGGCTACGCTCAATTCCTTCCGAAGCTTAAGAATGATGACGATGATCCGGACCAGGTTTTCCCGTACTTTATTGTACGGATTGACAAAGGGAAAACTGAAAATGATGACTCACTGTGGACTGTCACGGTGGACATCCTGATCGGAGTGCATGACGCAGACATAAGAAATGATGGACATCTTTCCGTAATGAATGCGATCAACAGAATCGTCACGAGGTTTGCACAGGAGGCCACGCTCGGATATGCCGGGCACAAGGCATTCCGATGCCATTCGGACATGGAATGGGCGCTGCAGGATGAAGACACATGGCCCTACTTTTTTGGGGGTGTGGAACTCAAGTTTGATGTTCCCAAGCCTAGGAGAAAGGAACCAAATTATGGCTACTCGTAAGAAAGCGGCCGGGAAGGCCGTTGAAGTGGTAGAAGAAGTAATCAAAGTAGAAAAAGCTCCGGTTATGTACGTTGGCCCGACGATACATCAGATCGGTGTAATAAACAATATCATCTATACGGAAATTCCGGAGACTGTCGCCAAGGCAATCGAAAGAATTCCGGCAATCAAAGCACTCTTTATTCCGGTGGACGAATTCCCGGAAGCAGAGAAAAGCATAAGAGAAGAGTCCGGATACTACTGGAGCGCATACAAAGCAACAGTCAAGTACCTGGAAACGCTCAAACGGAGGTAAATACATGGCTGTTAAACATGGCGTATTCGTTTATGAAAATGACACGGCGTTAAGCGTTCCGCTGACAGCAGAAAATTCGGTTCAGGTGGTCATTGGAACCGCACCTGTCTGGATGTTGGACGATCCTGATGCAGTGACTAATGTACCGATCCTGTGCACATCGGCAACGGAAGCGATGGAAAAATTGGGATACGTGGAGGATTTCGAAAAATACACTCTTTGTCAGGCGATGTATGTGAATGCAAACCTTTTCCCGGTATCGCCAATCGTGTACATCAATGTTCTGAGCGTGAGTGAGAGTGAAAAAGCAGATGGCGAGATGACATTATCGCCGTCGAGCTTTGGAGGGACTATTCCGAACAGAATTACTGCGATTACAAACAAATCAGTGGTTAAGTCATCGATCCAGCTGAAACAGACGATAGAATCGGAGACAAAGACATATACCCAGGCAAACGGTGATTTCGCTGTGGAGTACACAAAAGAAGGAACACCGATTATCAACCTGATCAACAGTAGTATCAGTCGCACAACCAATCTGGTGTTATCATGGGCCGGCATGTCTGTCAGCGCACCAACTGCAGCAGACATCATCGGATCATACGACGCATCAACCGGAAAAGCTAAAGGAGCAGAACTGATCAATTATGTTTATCCGAAATGCGGCGTAATCCCATCGATCATACTGGCCCCTGTGCTTAGTGATACGAAAGCAGTTGGTGCCGCCCTCATGGCAAAAGCTGAGAGCATCAATGGAATTTTCAAGGGGATGGCTGTCCTTGATGTCGGAAGCGGTACGGCACATTACACTGTCACGACGGCAGCGCAGAGAAAAGCCAGCAACGGATTTACATCACCGTACTGTTATCCTGTATGGCTGTACTACAAAGTCAATGACAAAGTCATTGCAGGATCAGTTGTGGCTGCGGCAGCTATGGCATATTACGACGCCAGAAATGGAGGCGTACCGTATCGTACCCCGTCAAATAAGCTGCTTGGAGTCTCTGGAACATGCCACCCGGATGGAACTGACGTTCTTCTGACGCGTGACCAGGCTACAGCTGTCAACAACGCTGGCATTGCGACAGGCCTTAACCTTGGGGGCTGGCGTCTGTGGGGATCATACACTGGTGCATATCCTGACACGACGGATATCAAAGACATGTGGCTCCCTGTTCGCCGGATGTTTAACTGGCATTCGAACACATTTATCCTGACGTATCTGGATAAGGTTGACGATCCGCTGAACCATGTACTCGTTGAGTCTGTTGTCGACTCCGAAAATATCCGCTGTGCCGCCTATGCCCCTGAACAGTGGGCAGGAGCAGAGATCGAGTATCTGCCGTCTGACAATAGTATGGAGGATCTCCTTGCCGGAAAGATCGTATTCCGCCAGAAAATTGCACCGTACACACCGGCCCAGGAGATCGACAATATCCTGAGCTACGACACCTCGCTGATCGCGAACGCCCTTGAAGGCCTGGTTTGATAAGGAGGTAAAAAATGAGTCTTCAGTTACCAGAGGTACTTAACCATTTTAACCTGTATAACGAGGCCGAAAAACTGATAGGCCTTACCGGAGACGTAGAGCTTCCGGAACTGAACATGATTACTGATACGCTTTCGGGCTCCGGAGTCATGGGCGAGATCGAGGATCCGGTCACAGGTGCTTTTGAATCGACTACGATCAAGTTCAAATGGGCTTGTCTGCATCGTGATCTGTTTAAGTTGGTAGACACCACACAGCCCACGCAGCTGACACTGCGTGCATCGCTGCAGTGCATGGATACGGCCACAGGATACACGGACTATTATCCGTGCAAGATCGTCCTGAGAGGAAAGGCAAAGACCGTGAATCTTGGGACTGCCGAAAACGGCAAAAAGATGGAGTGTGAGACTGAGATCGAAATCATGTATATCAAGGTTGTCCTTAATAACGAGACGCTGCTTGAGGTCGATAAGCTCAATTTCGTTTATGTCGTAAACGGCAAAGACATGCTTGAGAAGATCAGGGCACAGATCTAAACAGGAAGGAGCTATGGAATGGCAAGAGAAGAGAATTTAAAGACCGACATCGAGGATGGAGACATCCTCGAACTTACGCGGGAATACGAATTCGAAGGGGAAAAAATCAAGGAACTGGATTTTTCCGGCTTTGATGATATTACGACGAACGACATGATCGAAGCGAGCGATGTGCTGACGAGAGCCGGTCGCGTAGTTCTGAATCCGGAGATGGATGTGCAGTACTGCATGTACATTGCCGCATCAGCAACACACAGACCGCATGAGTTTTTTGACATGCTCAAGGCCCGCGACGTGGTCAGGGTTAAAAACAAGGTGAGAAGCTATTTTTTCGGGCGGGAATAAATCCCGCCGACTGCCTTACCCTGAGAAAAACATGTATACAATTGTCAATGAAAACAGGGACAGGCATCGATTATTTTCGTAGTTTGTCCCTGTTTGACTTATTAGAAACGGTTAAGGATTTTGTCGAGGTCCTGAATGATATCAACAGCCGTATCAGTAGAGAGAGAAAAAAGAAATGAGCGATTATAAGTTAGCGATAAAGATAGCGGGTCAGCTCGACTCCAGCCTCTCCGCTGCGGTCAATCAGGCACAGGGCATGCTTAACAGCCTTAATGGCGGAAAAGGAAAAGGCATTGGCCAGACTGTTTTCGGGGGATTGGCATCCGGAGCGAAGATGCTGGCAAAGTCATCTGCGGCAAGTCTCGGAATGATCGGAGCCGGCGCGATAAAGGTTGCAAAAGAGGCAACGGACGTTGGCATGGATTTCGAGAGCGCCATGACCGACCTTGCCGGAACTGCCGGCATTGAAAAGACATCAGCAGAATTTGCACAGCTGGAGGCTGCGGCAAGAAACGTCGGAGCAACGACAAATAAAAGCGCGACGGAATCGGCAGAAGCACTGAAGTACATGGCTCTGGCCGGATGGTCTACAAATGACTCGGTTGCGGCACTGGACGATATGGTTAAGCTCTCATCCGCAACAAATACAGATCTTGCCACCACATCGGATCTTGTTACGGATTCAATGGGCGCTCTCGGCCTTGGAATGCAGGACTATGCGGGATACATGGACATGGTCGCGCGGGCGGACTCAGCAGCGAACTACTCCGGCCAGGAATTTATGGAGGCCATGATCGGCGCCGGCGGAGCTGCCAGAATGCTGGGCATTGATGTGACCGAACTCGGCACAGCTGCAGGTATCCTTGCAAACAACGGTACCAAAGGATCAGAGGCAGGCACAAAGCTCAATTCGATTTTTGCCAGGCTGGCCGGCCAGACCAAACCGGTACAGGAGGCGCTTGCAGATCTCGGTACCACGATCACTGATGATTCCGGAAACTTTTTGTCGATGGAAGAAATGATGGGAAACATCAAAACAGGTCTTGAAGGGATTGCGGACGAATCCGAACGTGCCAGGATTATGAAGGACCTGTTCGGCACTCACAATCTTTCGGAAGCACAGTACTTGCTGGACTCCATCGGACAGGGCGGAGACTGGGAAAGCCTATATAATAACCTGGATAATGCCAAAAACGGAGTAGATGAATTCGGAAACAGCTTCGATACATTGGAGCAGAGGTATAAGACAGCGACCGATAATCTGCAGGGCGATCTTGACATCATGAAATCGGCAGCAGCTGACTTTGGCATCGAAATCTATGATGCGATTGTAGGCGGCGAAGGTGCTGGTCTCAGAGGCGCAGTGCAGGAAGTCACCGAAATCATCGGAAGACTGAAAGAAGCATTTAGCACTGAGGGGATGTCCGGATTTGCGACAGAGATTGGCAACATCATCGGCGATGTAGCAACAGCGATATCTACCAATGGAGCAACGGCAATACAGAACGCACAGCAGTTTTGTTCTGATCTGATCAACAGTATCGGTTCAGGTGAAAATGCTGCAGCAATCGGACAGGCTGCAAGCACGATTATAACGAGCCTTGCGCAGGGCTTCTTGACATACACAGGCGACTTTGCTGTCGCCGCTGGGAATATCATAATGAATCTCACGCAGGCACTTGGCGAGAAAGACGTCGGAAGCCAGATCGCTGAAGCAGCAAGTGGAATGATCACTAAGATCGGCGATTGGTTCTCTGAGAACGGTGCCGAATTCGGCACAGCCGCAGGAAACCTGATATCGAGTCTAGCAACAGGCATCTCAAGCCACGCCGGAGAAATCCTCAGCGCCGGCATTGATATTGCTGCTGGACTCGCATCTGGACTGATCCAAGGCGCAGGTGTCCTGATCGGACAGATTCCAGGAATCATCATAGATTTGGTTGGTGCAATCCTTCAAAACATTCCAAATTTCCTTGAAGCAGGTAAGGCGCTTGGGCTTGCTCTGCTTGATGGATTGAAGTCAGCCGGGCAGGGAATCAGTGATTTTATGCTGACAATAGATATGCCAGAAGTGTCGCTTGAAGGTGACTGGATGGATTACTATGCCAGTAACGCCGCAGAGATTAACTCACAGATTGCACAGAGCGCACAGGAAGGCGCTTATGGATATTGGGAGCTTAACAGTGCAGCACAAGGATATTTTGATCAATTAGCAAGCGGTCAAGTGTCCATGCAGGACATGCAGACGGCGTGCGACGAAGCAATGGCAGCCGGCGAAACTTACGGTATGGATATGACGGCGGCACTGGAAAAATATGCGCTCGCGGCACAGCAACTGTCCGAAGAAGGCCAGACAGCAACACAGGAAATGGCCGACACTGCTGCGGAAGCGGCAGGCGGCGTATCGGAAGCCACTCAGTCAGCAATGGAAGCAGCCACCGAAGGCCTGGCGGACGGCACGGAAACAGCGAAACAGGCTATGTCCGAGCAGCTTGAAAGCATGAAATCCGAAGCACAAAGCGCAGGATCTGAAGTGCAGCAGGCGCTGGATATCAATCTCGCGGACAGTATGGGGAGCGATGCGCTCGGATCACTGCTTGACTCTGTAAATGCCGGTCAGATCGATACGGTAGTAGCACAGCTTAACGCGGCGATGGCATCCATACAGACATCTGTGGCGGCTGCCATGTTAGCAGTTTCTGCAAGCTTTGCCGGTATGGCCGTAGCGGTTGGAGTTTCTAACGCGGCAGCAGTCCTCAGCTGCACATTGACAGCATCAGGCATCACATCGGCATTTTCGTCCATTGACCTGGGGGGCATTGCCCACAATATGATGGCGGGTCTGACCAGTGGTATCATAGCCGGCGGTCAGGCAGCAATAGCAGCTGCACAAAACGTCGCATCACAGGTTGCGTCCATCATGGCATCCGCTCTGCAGGTACATTCGCCGTCAAGGGTGACGTATGAGATCGGTTCCTACGTTGGTGCCGGTCTGGAAAATGCTCTGTATGACAGCCAGCCGGGCGTTGAGTCTGCATCTGCAGCACTTGCCGGGTCCGTTGTAAGCGGACAGTCCGATACACTTAGCAGCCCATTGAGGGCGCTTGATAATGCCGGCGGGTCAATGGCAGGAGGGCAGGCAGGAAACGGATCCGAATCGTCGGGTGGGATTGTATTCAGCCCGCAGATCACGATTACCGGAAACGCAACACAGACGGATGTACAGAACGCACTGGCATGGAGCATGACAGAATTTGAGAAGATGTATGATCGGCTTATGAAAGACCGCAGAAGGACGGCGTTTGCTTAAGGAGGGAAGGCATGGCATCTAAGTATAAGACGATTTCCGGGGACACCTGGGACCTGATCGCATATAACCTGTACGGCGATGAAAAATACATGAAAAACCTGATCGAAGCAAACCCGAAACTCTGCAATGTCCTGCGGTTTGACAGCGGCACGGAAATCACGGTGCCGGATCTTCCGCAGGAGAACAGGGACGACCTGCCGTTCTGGCATTCCACAGATGACAACAGCATCTGGGGAAAGGAGGCTTAAATGGCATCCAGAGGACGGCGGGCGGAGCCGACACTGTATTTCAACGGATACGACGTAAGCCAGGAACTGAAGCCGTACCTGTCGAGCGCGAAATTTACGGACGTGGTCTCCGGATCCAGCGATTCGATCAGCATAGATATGTACAATGCCGGAATGATCTGGCTGAAAAACTGGTATCCAACAAAAGGGGACGAGATCAAAGGCGGCGTTGTGTTCCACGACTGGATCAGAGATGGAGTAAACGAGCGCTTGAATCTCGGAACATTCATACTGGACAGTATCAAGTTTTCCGGAGGACCACTGACTTGTTCCTTTGGCGGGCTTGCGATCCCGCAGAACCAGAGCTTTAAAACCAGACAGCGGACAAAGACATGGGAAAATGTCACACTGCAGGAGATTGCATCGGAAATTGCTGGCCGATATGGCCTGTCGTGCATATATAACTGCAAAAATCCGACCATAGAATCACTGGAGCAGACCGACAAGACGGATTCGGACTTTTTGTACAATACCGTCAAAGAATATGGCCTGAAAATGAAAGTCTACAATCGCAGCATCGTGATATTTGATATGGGAGACCTCGAAGCGAAGTCTCCCGTAGACACGATCAGACGGAAAGACTGGGTTGGAGACAGCTGGGACTATGCGGATGAGCTGGAAGGAACATACACCGGCGGGATCATAAAGTACAAAAGCGATGGAGGCGGGGATGAGATCCGCGTCACAGTCGGAAATGCAGATGAAGATTCCGAGCAAGCCCGCGTGCTTTACATCAATAAAAAGTGTGATTCTGAGGCTGATGCTATAGACAAGGCAAAAGCAGCAGTCAACGAAGCCAATGAGCAGATGACAAAGCTTTCCGGCACGATCTGGGGAAAGCCTTCTGTAGTCAGCGGCGTGACTGTCACAGTCACGGATCTGGGACATGCCTCCGGAAAATATTTAGTCGATAAGGTTACGACAGAAGTCGGAGACAGCGGCACAAAACAGACAGTGGAAATGCACAAATGTTATCAGAGGTTATAAGATGGCGGACAGATTGATCAGAATAGGGAGAGTATCAAAGATAGATTATCAAAACGGGATGATCGCCGTGACATATCCGGATCTGGACGATTCGGTTTCATCACTCCTGTCTGTCGTGTCTTTTAACGATGAGTACAAGATGCCGGAGATAGGAGACGAAGTCCTTACGGTGCATCTTCCTTCCGGGCAGGCGAGAGGCCTGGTGCTTGGAAAATATTGGAATAAGCATAATAACTCACAGCATACAGGACCAGATGTATTCCGAAAGGAATTTGGCCATACACCAGGAGAAGCGTTTATCGACTATACGGACGAAGGCGAACTCCTGATCAAAGCGCCTGGAATCAGGTTAGTGACGGATAGCGGCAGCATCACACTGGACGAGATCATAAACAGAGTCAACACAGAGCCTTAAGGAGGAAATGGCATGAGCGAGATCGGAAGATGGGGATCGGCACTGGTCTTCTCCGTAAACTCTCAAAAGCAGCTTCCTTTCCGGGATTTTTCCAAAAAGCTGAAAGCCAGATGGGCAACGCATGATATCTATGCGGATGCTCCGAGAACCGAATATCTCGGCATAGACCAGGGAGAAGTGAAGCTGGAGGTTGCATTTTCGGCACATCACGGCCAGAACCCTTATAAAAGCCTGACGCTGCTTGAGGATGCGCTTTCAAAAGGCACATTGGAATATCTGTATATAGGCGGGAAACGTATTGGAAAGGGAAAGCACTATATTGAGAGCATTGACTCGGACTGGGACGAGGTCTGGAACAGGGGTGAGCTGATGCGGGCAACCGTGCAGATCACATTCAAGGAGGCAAGATGATGAGCCTTTTGTTAAACGACAAAATAGAGATCGTGACTCTCGACAACAACAGTACGTCAGAGATCAGACAGATCGATACACGCCTCCGGACACTGATGCTTTGTAAGGAGAGAACCATACCGGGATCAAGGCGGTTTGGTCTTCCGGGAAACTTCCTGGATGAACCGGTGAATACGGCGGTAAACTCACTTGCCATTGAGCTGCAGGAAAAAGCAGATATCTATGTGCCAGAAGTAAAAATCGAATCAGTAAAAATGGAATACGATCTGTACGGTAAGCAGAGAGTAACGGTCCATTTCGAGAGGAGCGATACCAATGATTGATGAGATCGAGAGACTGCCGGATATATCGTTCATAGGGGACGTCACTCTGGAAAATATTAAGGCGAAAATGGTCTCTGACTACCAGGAAAAATACGAAGAAGAGACCGGAATAAAGGTGACGCTGAAAGAAGGCGAACCGGTCACGCTGATGCTTTACGCATGCGCGGTACAGATCTATCAGATGTATCTGAATGCAGATAATGCCGGAAAAATGAATTTTTTGAAATACGCCTACGGTGATTATCTCGACAATCTGGGAGCGCTGAAAGGTGTAAGCCGGCAATCAGAGATGGCAGCCACGTGCACGGTCCGCTTTACGGTATCTGCATTAAGACCTGCCGTGATTGCAATCCCGCAGGGGACCAGGGTCACGACGCAGGGCGTCGGAACATATTTTGCGACAGATGAGTATGCGGAAATTCCGGCAGGAACAGCATATGTAGATGTATCCTGTACAGCGCTTACTGCCGGCACGGAGGCAAACGGTATCGCGGCAGGATTGATCAATGTACTGGTTGACCCGATCGCTTATATCGGCAGCGTATCGAATATCTCAGCTACGTCCGGCGGACTTGAAGGTGAGAGCGATGAGGCATTTGCGGAAAGGATCTATCTTGCGCCGGCGCAATATGTCGTGGCAGGGCCGGAATTGGCTTACATCTACTTTGCAAAAGAGGCATATCCGGGAGTATCTGACGTAAGGGTTACGTCACCGTCGGAATGCGAAGTGGATATCCGTGTGATCGGAGAAAACGGAGAGCTGCTGTCCCCTGAAATCTGCCAGAGAATTGAAGACTATATCAACTCTGGTGAGATAAAGCCCATGACGGACAATGTCACAGTATCATCTCCGGACATCGCCAACTACAACATAAACCTGACATATTACATCAACAGCTCGGATGTCAATTCTGTCGCGACGATCCAGACAGCGGTCAATAAAGCGGTAGCAGATTATATCGCATGGCAGTCCGGTAAGATCGGCAGAGACATTGAGCCAGGAAAACTTGTCGAATATGTCATGGGGGCCGGTGTAAAACGTGTGGTGGTCACATCACCGACAACCACCGTAGTCCAAGCGACATCGATTCCGAAGGTCGGGACACAGACAATATCTTACGGAGGACTGGAAGATGATTGATCTGAGAAACGGCGAGCTGGTCGACATCCTCCCGGACGAGTTTGTGCTCCAGCCGCAGGTAAAGGGCATAAGCTACGCGATCAAGCAGGCATATGCAGACTATGTGATATATGAGGACCGCCTCCTGCTTTACGATTTTGTAGACAGAGCACCGGCATATGTCCTTGATCTGATGATGGCCGAACTCCGCGTAAAGTATCACGATCAGAACCTGGCGGAAAGCGTGAAAAGAGATCTCATTAAGAACGCAATGCTGATCACGCTGAAGGACGGTACAAAGTGGGCGACAGAGCGGATGGTCGAGATCATATACGGGAAGGGATGGATCGAGGAGTGGTATGAGTACGATGGGACTCCAAACCATTTTAAGATCGACATAGTCCCGAGAAAAACAAGGGACTGGTCGATAATCCTGAGCGTGCTCGACTCGGTAAAGCGAAAAACGGCAAGACTTGACAGCATCCGTATGAATCTGTCGATGGAGCAGGATGTCACTGTTGGAATTCTGGGACTTGAAGGCATTTATATAAGCGCGGCAGTGGTAAACACAGAAGAAAACTATTACACCGACGAAGCCGGCAATGCAATAACGGACGAAAACGGATTTTTGTTATTCTGCGAATGACAGGAGGGAAATAAAAAATGGTACCACGCATTACATACGGCGGGATCAGCGTGATCGCACACGCTATGGACGGAGAAAATAACAGTATTGTATTCACCCGCATGGCAGCCGGAAACGGATCCGCGCCATCTGATTACAAATCATTAAATAATCTGGTAAATCCTGTCATTAGTATACCAATCGATTCGATCACGGTTTCCGATAGCAATGCCACGTTGGTCGGAATATACAGCAATAATGACCTGGAATCTGATTTCACTTGGACAGAAGTCGGCATTTTCTGCCAGGATCCAGAAAACGAGAGTGAAGAAGTCCTGTATGCTTACGGACACTATGTTCTGGACCAGGGAGGAGAACCGGAAGCACGCATTCCGTCGAGCACCACGCAGGCATTTGAAATCAAACTGACATATACAATCTATGTCGGCGATATTTCGGATATCAGAGCACTGATCCCGGGATCGCTCTACGCGACAAAACAGGCTCTGCAGGATCATATTGATGATACTGGCAATCCTCATGAGGTATCGAAAGAACAGGTAGGATTGGGAAATGTACCGAATGTAGCGACCAACGACCAGATCCCTACATACACACCAGAAGCTACAGCAGTGGGGTTGATAAGCGGTGAGACTCTTTCGACAGCGTTCGGAAAGATTGCCGGAGCGATTAGCAGTCTTATATATCACCTGAGGGACACAATAAGCCACATATCTGCTTCCGAGAGATTGGCCTGGAACAGTAAAGCAGATGGTGATCATAAGCATTCAGCGACGGACATTACATCTGGAGTGCTCCCGGTAGAGCGTGGAGGAACCGGATATTCATCTCCAGCGCAGGCGGCAAGAGAGATTCTGAAAAACGGTGTCAATCCGGTTGGCGGAGATTTTACATTCGCGATTACAAAAGGGATAAGATCAAAGGACAGCACTGGTGCCTACAGTCCGAATCTTATTAAACTGGGAAGCCAGAACGAGGTACATATAGGGCCAGAACCGGGAGAGGGGTGCGATGGTCATCCTTTACACATCCATAGTGGAGGCGGATATTGCATCCGTGTCTATTCCGGCCTGAAGGATTCGGGGGAGCCGAGACATTTCCACCTGATGGCCGATCAGAGCGGAAATTTTTATCCATCGTCCAACAACCAGACATATACATCCGGGAAACAGGACTTTGGCTCATCAGCGCATAGATGGAAAACAGTGTACTGCACAAGTACTGATACTACATCAGACAAAAAACTCAAAAACGAGATCGGGGCCATCGATAACGCAAAAGAAATCATCATGGGCTTGAATCCGGTGAAATTTAACTGGAAAAATGATACAGAAGAGCGTCCATTGATGGGATTTTATGCCCAGGAAGTTTTTGACCTTATGCAGAGGCTTGGAGTCAAAAACAGTGCCGTTTATAAGGCTGGATATTCGGTACAGAAAGGGGTTGATGAGGACGGAACCAAATACGAGGAGTTCCATAATGATATTCTGGATGACGAGATCAAGCAGATGGATGACAAGAACCTGAGTTGGGGTCTTGATTACACGCAACTGATTGCGCCGATGATCAAGGTCATACAAGATCAGGAAAGACGAATAACTGAACTGGACGCAAGATTAGGAGGTGAGCAGGATGGCGGCACAGAAACTGACTGAAAAGCCGATAGGCTCGAATCCGTCTGCTAATACGAACTTTGTTGTTACTCAGCCAGAGACAGTGGACGGGATCACAAAGGAGAGCGTTCGGAGGCTGAAAAGGAACCAAGTTATTGACGATACGCTTAGTACTGCTGGAATGGCAGCAGATGCCAAGGCCGTTGGAGATGAAATCGGTGTTTTAAAAGCAGATTTAAACGATATAGACGAATTTCTGTATTATGAAAAAAACTTTCTCAATGTCGTAGATGACGCACAGGGAACATATGAAAGTATAAATAACGGTGACGGTACGTATACTTTCGAAACGACCGACTACGGGTCGGCCTATTGGAAAACGCTTGGGACGGTTCCGGTAGGTAAATACAAATTAAACGGAACATCGGGCTTTGGCTTTTTTGTAGTATCAACAGATGGCGCATATAGCGGTTCAACGGTATTAGTTACGAACTCAACGCAAAGCGAAGTTGAATTTACAAATCCAATAGAGCAAGAACTTTATGTGGTATTACGTGTTAATGGTTATCCT
>CADCPK010000341.1 GCA_902803215.1 uncultured Lachnospiraceae bacterium | reverse complement strand
TTGAAAATCTGAAATTTTTACGTCTCATATGCCACACCTCGCTTAAACGGAACTATGCTTTTTGGCCGGGCGGTCTTCTGTCTTTGTGTAGAGCATCTCAAACGCAGCGATCACGTGCTTACGTGTATCGGTGGGAGCGATGATCGTATCTACATATCCCCTTGCTGCCGCGGAAGCGATTCCGGACTGAAGAGCCTGATATTCCGCTGCTTTTTCTCTCTGTGTTGCGGCATCGGCATCTGCGTACATGATCTTGGCTGCCATCTGTGCATCCATCATGCCCACTTCTGCGCTGTCCCATGCAAAGGTCGCATCGGCACCCAGGGATTTGCTGTTCATCACGATATATGCACTGCCGTATGCCTTGCCTGTGATCACGTTGACCTTCGGTACTGTTGCATCCGCAAATGCACGAACGAGGGAAGCAGCCGCTGCTGCGATGTTCTTCTCGGTACATACGGTTGCCTTGAAACCGCAGGCATTGGTGAGCGTCAGGACCGGAATATCGAAAGCGTCGCAGAATTTCACGAAAGCAGCAGCTTTCTTAGCGCCGCGTGAGGAGATCGTTCCATCGAATGTCTCGGCTTCTTTGCCGTCCTCGTCAAAGATGACGCTGCGGTTTGCCACTGCACCGACTACTGCACCATTGAGGCGCATAAACCCTGTTACCATATCTTTGCCGTAAGCCGGGCAGGTCTCGAAGAAGTCCTGATTGTCGGCGATGCGGGAAAGTGCGAGGGCTGCATCGGAGATGCATGCTTCGATATCATCGACGGTTCTGTTCAGATCGTCTGTGCACTCTTCGAAGGATTCGTCTTCGCAGTTGGAGGGAAGCAGGGAAACCAGTCCGCGGATCTTTTCGATCACTTCGTCTTCGCTGCCGCATCCGTCTACAATACCGGTCTCTGCGCTCTGGAATTCTGCCGATGCGGTATCGCATTTGGATACGTGGTTTCCTTCAAGAGCGTTGGGGGTGTTGACAAACATTCTGCCGTTTTTCTCTTCGATGAAAGTAAAGTCGGTCATTGCAGAAAGGACAGCCATTGCGCCGCCGCATGTTCCGAAGATACCTGTGATCTGGGGAATGATTCCGGAGGCGAGTGCCGATTTCATATAGATGGAGCCGAATGCTTCCAAAGCGTCGGTAGCTTCCTGAAGACGGATGCCGGAGCAATCGACGAGGCCGATGATCGGGGCTCCTGTTTTTCTTGCCTGATCATACAGTCTTGTGATCTTGCGAGCGTGCATCTCTCCGACGGATCCTCCGAGTACCGAGGCGTCCTGGCTGTATACGTAGACAGGGTTGCCTTCGATGAGGCCGTAGCCGGTGATAACACCGTCTGAAGGCGCTTTGTTTTCAGTTATGTTGAAATCTGTCGATCTGGCTGTGACGGCCGCGCCGATCTCAACAAAGCTGTTCGCGTCGAGCAAGGATTCGATTCTTGCCGCCGCTTTACTTTGTGCTGCATTACTCATTATTGTATGCCCTCCATTTGAAATATAGATAAAAACATAGCAGGCGCATTAACGCGCTTACTATAAAACCAAAAACAGCCTATTATAATTATAAGTACCTGTGAGAAAATTGTCAAGATTAGATACCTCTGTAGTCAAGGTTCCATCTGGCGGATAATTTCATGCCGTTTTCCGGCTCTTTTGCCATGTGATACAGGATTTTTGTCTCGTATGCCGCTTCGGGGATCGACTCCTCCAGAATATGCACCAGTTTTCTGACGGGGATCTCCGCTTCCGCTGCGGCTTCATGCCGCATGAAATAGTCGGCGAGCTTTTCTGCGTTCTTCTTTCCCGCAAGCAAACCTACGCGATACATTCTCTGTCTGCGTTTACCTCCATCGTGACAGATCATAAAATTGGTGATCCATTTCATAAAATGCATTGTGATAAATATGTTTAAGGTACTGATCTGCGGAATAGCGCGGTGGATCACTTTTGCGTAATGCCATTTCGGTATTACCACGTCCGATGGTCTGTAGGTGTATGGGTCTCTTCCGGTAACCTCCATCAGATAACGGTCAAGTTCTTTTTCGAGCAGAGTGTGAGAGATCACTTTCTCTGCAGCCATGCGGTTCACAAACGGATGCGCGGCGGAGTCCAGCATGTAGTGGCAGGCGAAGCCCAGAATGTAGGCGAGCAGCTCTTCGTCGCCGGTCTCGCGGATCAGTTTGATATTCTTTTCGAAATAATCGGCAGCGGCTTCGTTGTGCATTTTTACGCCGTGGCTGCTCACCGGGTTTTTGGATATCAAAAAATAAAACAGAATATCGGGCCCGTGGAGACCAATGCGGTATAGGTCTCTGTGATCCCGGATAGTCTGTCTTATCTCGCGAGGCAGCTGCTTGTACACTCTTCTTCCAAAATAATCATGCGTGTAGGTTGTAGGCATATGTACCTCCTTTATGATCACACATCCAGCTTCATGGAGATCTCCTCTTCCGCTTCGGCTTTAAAGTCGGCCAGTCGGACCGGATCGGGGGCCGGCAGGTCATCTATATTCTCCACGCCGAAGGAACGTAGGAACTCTTCTGTCGTGCCGAAAAGGATCGGCCTTCCGGGTGCGTCCAGACGGCCAAGCTCGGTTACCAGATCGTATTCGACGAGCTTGTTGACCGCATGATCGCATTTGACGCCGCGGATCTTTTCGATCTCGGCTTTGGTGACCGGCTGTTTGTAGGCGATGATCGAGAGGGTCTCGAGCATTACCTCGGTCAGCGTCGGTTTTTGCGGATGCATGGCTATGTTGATCAGATATTCGTAGTATTCTTTCTTGGTGCAGAGCTGGCAGGAATTTTCCAGAACGATGATCTGGATCCCGCGCTCTTCTTTTTTATAATCCTCGGACATTTCGGAGACGATGCGACGAACCTGTGCAGTTTCTATCTCCAGTGCTTTTCCGATTGTCTGAAATTCGACCGAATTGCCCATCGCGAAGAGGATCGCCTCGATCGCGGCCTTGGCCTTTACAGTTTCCAATGCAATAACCTCTTTCTATTCCTCCGAAAATTCCGTCAGGTTCTTCCAGGTATCGGGGTCGTCCAGCACTTCCACCTGAATGTCGCCGAACAGGGTTTCCTGGTCCACGTGGATGTGCCCCATCTTCATCAGTTCCAGGATGGAGAGAAAAGTCACGACCATCTGTGTCCTGGAGGACTGTTTTGTGAGCAGGCTCCTGTACGAGAAACGCCGGTTCTTTTTGGCGTAGGCCTTCATCTCCAGCATTTTGTCCGAAAGCGATACTTCTTCTTTTTCGATCTTACCGAAGCGGCTTCGGATCGGGTCCACCTTGTCCTCGCGGCGCCGGAGCACCGATTTGAAGATCTCGTTCAGCTTTTCGAGGGTGAGACCTGCGAGCAGTTCCTGCGTGTCGACCGGTTCGCGGTACAGAAGCACTTCCCCGGGCAGCTGCTGCTCTTTGAAGAAATGGCCCGAAGCGTTGTCCATCTTGTCCTTCAGATCGTAGGACAGAGACTTGTACAGCTTATATTCCAGCAGTTTCTGCACCAGTTCTTCGCGGGGATCCTCCTCTTCACCTTCCTCATTCACTTCTTTCGGAAGAAGCATCCGGCATTTGATGTCGAGCAGCGTGGCTGCCATGACCATGAATTCGCTCATTATGCCCAGGTCCTCTTCTTCCATCGAATGAAGGTAGTCCATGTACTGATCGGTGATCTCGACGATCGGTATATCGAAGATATCTATTTTGTTTTTGTCGATCAGATGAAGCAGAAGGTCCAGCGGTCCTTCAAACTCACTGAGTTTAATGTCAAGTGCCATATTAATCACATGTTCCCGTGCCGTTCCCGGTTTCCGGTCTCAGCGTTATCGTCACAAGTTCTCTCGGATTGTTGAACCTGAGAGGCAAACTATGATCTCCCAGCCCCGCTCCGGTTATGAGGGTCTGTTTTCCGTGATAAAAATCGCCGCAGCAGTATCTCGGAAAGGGGATAAGCTGGGGGCTCATTGCGCCGTGATGCGCATCGAACTTTAATATCCCGCCGTGATAGTGGCCGCAGAGGGTGAGGTCCGCGCCCCACGCAAAGTACCGGTCCGCATACAGCGGAGTGTGCGCCATCAGGATACTGAACGTTTTCTCTTTTGGATTTCCCAGGACTTTTTCGATCGTTCCGGCTTTTAGCAGCGGTGGAAAAGGCCTTTTGTAGCACCTGACGGGCAGCGTAAGACCATAGATATCTATGGTCTGATTTGTCATTATATACGAAATATGGCGATTATGCAACAGCCTTACACCATATGAAGTGATCCTTCTTTCATACTCTGTATATTTCGGCCGGGAGACTTCTCTGTGCATGAGCTTTGATTCGTGATTGCCCCTTGCATAAAATATCGGCCATACGTCGGCGGCTTTTTTAAGGAAGGAATCAGCGATATGCAGGCTTTCGGGCATTGTGCAGGACACGATGTCTCCTCCGATGAGGACCAGATCGGGCGATTCACACTCCAGAAGCCTCATTACAACGGACGGCGAAAAGCTGTGAGCAGAAGCATGCCAGTCGGTCACGAAGCAGATCTTTACCGGGTCTGTGATCTTTTCCGATCGTACTTCGTATCTGCTAAACACAAAACTTTTCATGCGTATCACCGCCTTTCCGCTGTTTTTTACATTATGGGGGCAACCAGACGAAGAAGACTCTGCATCAGTCTTACCGGCCATTTTCTCTTGCGGCAGAATTCCAAAGATATTTGATTGCACACATCGAGGTTTTCCGTAAAGTCTTTTTTGATCTCGCCGATCACCGTGTTTTTATACATCCATACACCGTCCTCAAAGTGGAGGTACAGGCTTCGGTAGTCCAGATTGATCGTTCCCACAACAGCGATATCGTCATCGCAGACAAAGGATTTTGCATGCAGGAAGCCGGGCTGGTACGCATAGATCTTCACTCCTGCCTGCAGCAGCTGTTCGTAATATGACTGGGTCAGAAGGAAGGTCAGTTTCTTGTCCGGGATTCCCGGTGTCATGATACGCACATCCACACCGCTCTTCGCCGCAAGTGTCAGCGCCGTGATCATCTCGTTATCGATGATCAGATACGGGGAGCAGATATAGACATATTTCTTGGCTCTGTTGATGATATTCAGATAAATATTCTCTGCGACCGATTCGTGGTCCAGCGGGGAATCGCTGAAAGGCTGGACAAAGCCTGACGGAGGGGTATTTCCGAATCCGGTCTTTACCGGCGCAAAGCTTGCATAATCGATCGGCCTGTTTTCTTTCATGACCACGTTCCACATGCGGAGGAACATTACCGTCATATTACGTACCGCATCGCCTTTCAGCATCACGGCGGTGTCCTTCCACCTGCCGAAGCGTTCTTTGCGGTTGATATACTCGTCCGAAAGATTGATACCGCCGGTAAAGCCTGTCCATCCGTCGATCACGCAGATCTTTCGATGGTCGCGGTTGTTGAACACCACGTTCAGGATCGGCCTGAACGGATTGAACACGCCGCATTTGATTCCTTTGCTTTCCAGTTTTTTATAATAACCGACCGGCAGAGTGGAAAGACATCCGAAGCCATCGTAGATCAGCCTTACATCGACGCCTTCCTGTGCCTTCTTCTCCAGTATATCCAGGATGGTGCGCCACATAACGCCGTCGTTAATGATGAAATATTCGATAAAAATGTACTTTTGCGCTTTTTCCAGCTCGTTTACCAGCACGGGAAACATATCGTCGCCGATCTGAAAATATTCGGCGGAAGTGTCCCGGTAGACCGGATACCCGGCGTAGGACGTGATGTAGGCAGACTGGTGGGATGCAGAAGTATCGGCGGCTTTCAGCTCCTCCCGCACTTCCGATGACTCCTTCAGATATTCTTTTCCCTCCTTTTGCAGCATCTCGAACCGCTGCTCCATCTTTGCCTGGATCCGCGATTTTCCCAGAAGCAGATAGAGAGTCAGTCCAAATACGGGGATGGCCAGGATCGTGATGGACCAGGCCAGCTTGTAGGAGGGATTCATATATTTATTTACAATGGAAAGGACGGCGATGATCGAAGCGGCGACCGCTGCGATGCTGATGTACGGTGAATAGGCCGCAAGCACCACAAAAAGAAGTCCCCACCACAGGATCTGCAGAAGCATGGAGAACAGGACATAGAATGCCTTGTTGAAGAGCAGTTTAACTCCGCGGGTCAGAGCCTGGATCAGAACACTTTTTCTTTTCGGTTTTTCGGTTTGCGCTGCGCTTTTTGCTGCACTGATACCTTCCATAAATTCTCCTGTTAACACATAAAATCCCTGACTGTACAGCCAGGGATTTAATGCGCACATTAATTATATTTACGTTTTCTTGCGGCTTCAGATTTTTTCTTACGACGAACGCTTGGTTTCTCGTAATGTTCTCTCTTACGGATCTCCTGCTGAATGCCTGCTTTAGCACAGCTTCTCTTGAATCTTCTAAGAGCGCTGTCTAAAGTCTCGTTCTCTTTTACGATAACGTTTGACATAGACTCACACCTAACCTCCCTCCAGTTGTAAATTTTGTGC
>CADCPK010000340.1 GCA_902803215.1 uncultured Lachnospiraceae bacterium | reverse complement strand
TTTTAATAATACCGACGATAAGGTTGCGTGCCAAATTAAAGCGATCAGCAGCAATGCGGACCTGGCTATTTTAACTATAACAACGGAAACCGATAAGAGGAAACCGGCAATTCTGCGTCCATTCGATGTGAATAAACTGTCCGGTACCACTGAACCGATATATGCATATGGCTTCCCCGGGGATGCAGATACAATACATATCGGAACCGGAGATCTGCTCCGGTCCACCAAAAAGGATCTCACGGTGGTAGATGGTACGATCAGCCGTATTTATGAGAAAGAGGTAGACATAAACGGCATTATTAACGAGGAAACCATCAGCCACACTGCAAGGATCAGTCCCGGTCATTCGGGAGGTCCGACAGTAGATAAAAACGGAAATGTCCTTGGCGTGAATACCTGGACGCTATTGGATGAAAGAGGCAATGAAAAATTTTACGGTTCGGTATCCGTGAACGAAGTAATCAAATTCCTGGAAGATGAAAAGGTAGAATTTGCAACTACAAAAGGCGGCGGTTTTTCAAGCATAGGCCTGATCATCGCGCTGGTGGTCCTTGCTGCTGTCATTATCGCAGCGGTTCTTATGGTCCTTCTCCGCAAGAAGAAAGCACCTTCCGCATCCTCGTCTTCGTCAGGCAACAGACGCGTACTGTACGGCGAATCAGGAAGCCTTGCCGGAGGAAATTTTGTGCTGAAAGCAAAGACGACCATAGGGCGAGAATCCAAGTCAGGGAGTCCCGACATTGCATTTCCGAGTGGAACCAAAGGGGTAAGCAGCCTGCATTGTACGGTGCTTTATTCCAACGGAAAGGTTTCGGTTATCGACGAAAATTCCTCCTATGGCACATGGATCGACGAAACCAGATTAACCCCCGGCCAGCCGATGCATATGCATCGCGGGCAGAAACTGTATATCGGATCTAAAAAAGAGGCATTCCGTCTTAAATCATAAACAGAATATGTAAAAGCATCGTAAAAAACTTCTGAGCGCAAAGAAGGGAGAAAGAGAAAATGGCAGACAGAATATTTGATAATCATGGATTTGACAGCACCGAATATACAGTACCGCCCTCTGTTGCAGCGGACTATGGCAGCGAAACAGAGCCGCTCAACGTATATGGCGGAAACCGTTTTAAAGAGGAAAGGCCCCGCAATGAGGTTTTTCGTAAGCCTTCGAGAGATATTCATGAAACAGAAGCAGACCTTCCGGTCGAAGAGGACGAGGGTGCAACCGAAGTTGTCGAAGAAGAAACAGGAAAAGCCGGCGGCCATGTACCTTACGTTGTAGGATGGCTGGTAGGAGTAAGCGGAGACTGCACAGGAAGAGATTACCGGCTTCATGTAAATCAAAACAAGCTTGGACGCGGTGAAAAGATGGACATTCGTCTTACCGACAAACACATCAGCCGCGAGCCGGAGCTGTACATCTACTATGACCCGATCAGCAACGAATTCTTTGCAGACCGCGGCAGCGGAAAATGTCTGTGCTATATCAACAACAAGCTGCTGAGAAACTCCTATACGCTGGAACCCTTTGACCGCATCAAGCTTGCGGTGGATAAAAGCGGTACGGCTTTGACACTCTGCGAACTTCTTTTTGTTCCTCTTTGCGGAGAAAAGTTTAACTGGTCAGAAATTAACACTAAGGAAGAAGTTGATCTTTAATGAGTGCTCCGAACAACCCTGTTGATCTGGCGCTTGCTCCCGGGTCGGTCCTCAAATGGGATGGAGATAGCGGGAGCCAAAAGGTAATCATAGAGGACGTTTTGGGAAAAGGCGGCTTTGGTATTACATACAAAGCACGCACCCGCAGATATGGATTGATCGCGCTCAAAGAATTTTTTCCCAGATCGATGATCGTCGGCCGCAAAGGCGATGAGATTCAGATCAATCAGGATAAGATGAAGCTGTTTAATGAGTGCAAAAGACAGTTCATTAAAGAAGCGCGCATATTACAGACGCTGTCCTCGCCGTATATAGTCAAAGTTCTGTTTACTATGTCGCAGAACAATACCGTGTATTACGGGATGGAGCTGCTGGAGGGAGAAGATTTAGACGATTACATGGAAAGACTGGGGAGACCGCTGGAGCCGGCGGAGGCGTATAATCTGCTGCATCCGATTCTTCAGGCGTTAATGTATCTCCACTCTAATAAGGTACTCCATAGGGACATCAGTCCGGACAACATATTCCTGCATCGTGAGGGCGACAGGGTGGTTCCGTGTCTTGTTGATTTTGGTGCGGCTTTTTCGGCGCAGCAGGATTTTACGCATACTTTCCCCAGAGTGAAAAAGCGGGGCTATTCGCCGCTGGAACAGAACTGGGAAGATGAGCATCAGGGGACCTGGTCAGATGTCTATTCTCTCGCAGCCACATTCTATTACACACTCACGCTGAAAAATCCGATTCCCGCAGAGGAGAGGGGAACCGAAGAGCATGATGCGCTGAAAAAACCGCACGAACTGAATCCCATGGTCTCTGAGAAAGTGGAAAAAGTGCTGCTGCATGGTCTGGCTTTGGATTATGAAAAGCGCATTTACAACATGATAGAAATGGACAAGGAACTGGCGCGTGCTTTCAACATTGCAGTGCAGGAACCTAAGGCGGAGCCTGTAAAAGAATATTCGTCCGAGCCGCCGCTGACCATAATAGACAGGAAACCGATCACTATGGACAGGCAACCGGGCACAGAGAACAGGCGATGGGATGACGGCGATGATGGTGGCACGGGGGCTTCGGAAACGTATGTACCGCCTGCCAAAGGCGGGCTTCACAATATTATTTCGTCCTTCCTTGAGGAGCTTTCCAAATTAAAACAGGGCAATAAACCCGTAGAGCGAGAGCGGGAAGTAAGTGAAAATGCAGTGGAGAAAAACAATCGTCCTGAAGACGACTATCCCGAAAGCAGCGGAATACGGCATAACCGATTGATATGCTATGAAGGCTATCGGGAAGGGCAGACCATCATTTTAGACAGGGACAGAGTGCGCATTGGGCGGAACCCGGATTGTAATTTGTCTTTTCCGGATGAATACAGAACGGTCAGCGGCAAACACTGCATACTGTTTAAGAAAAACGGAGAATGGAAGATCGTGGATACGAATTCCAAAAACGGTACATATTTAAACGGAAAACAACTTGACCCAAATGTAGAGAGCCCGGTACTTAAACCCGGCGACAGGATTTCGTTTGCTTCGGAAGTGTATATTTTTCAATAAAGAGGGTTGGAGGCTTAAAAATGAAAAGATGGAGGAACAGCTTTAAAATACTGTTATGTCTCTTTGCAGTGGTAACACTCATTGCAGGGACAGCAAATGCTGCTGCAGTGGACAAAAAAGATGCAGCTGCGACCAAAGAGAATCTGGCTTATATTCCCGACGAAGGCCAGGGCAGTACGCTGCAGATACAGAAGGCGGCCGTTGACAATAACGGTGCGCTGAAGATGACAGTTTTCAGTGACGGGACAGTGCCGGATAAAGATGATCTTCAGCTGGACATTGACGGACAGGAGATTTCTGTTGACAATGTGAGGACATATTCCGGAAGAACTCTTTGGCTGTTTCTGGTAGACACATCTACTGTCGGGACGGACAAGAATTCAGAGCCTGTAAAGGCAACGCTCAATGCGCTGATCAACAGTATGCGCAGTTCTGATATGGGAGCTGTGATCAAAACAGGCGATACCTACAGGACGATCGGATTGAATAACCGTACTTACCTGCAAAGCCATATCAATGAAATTTACAATAATCTTCACCTCAATCCGGAGGTTTCAAACCTGTATGAAACAATAGGAAATGCACTGGATTTTATGGAGGGGGAAGCAGAAGAAACCGAGCGGACGATTCTTGCCATAATCTCAAACGGCCAGGCTGACAACGAAGCAAATATGTCGCACAGCGAACTGGTAGAGAGGATAGGGAACGGCTCTACTACGATTTATTCCGTTGCATACAGGCGCGCCGAAAACAGGAATATCAGGCTCAGCGATTTTGAAGCTCTGGCTACTTCCAGCAAAGGCGGTACTCCGATCGAGGAAGAGTATAACGGAAACTCTGATGAAGTTCTCAGGCTTATTACAGAAAATGAGAAGAAGTTTCTGCTGGTGAGCGCAAATCCTGCTTCTTCCCTTTCCAATAAGTTTACCAATGAGGATCTGCAGCAGTTTGGAAAGACGATCACCCTGCGCAGGGGTATTGACGTCGAAGATTCGTTGGATCTTTCGGATGAGCAGATGCAGAGGATCGTTGCTAAAACCGAGCCTGCGCCGGATCCGACAGCAACGCCGGAGCCGACGGCAACACCTGAGCCGACAGCTACGCCGGAGGTGGAAGCGGCAGCCGAGGAGGCATCCGAACAGACAGCCGAACAGGCAGATGAGGCAGATGCTAAAGATACGGCCAAGGATGAGGACAACGCGGAAGACAGCGCAGAGGACAGCGCGGAAGAAGAAAGCATTATTGAAAAGTACGGAATCTTTATTATTGCCGGTGCGGCGGTGCTTTTGCTGCTTATCGTGCTGCTCCTGATCTTCAAGGGGCGGAAAAAAGAGGTAGAACCGGCACCGGAATCGATGCCGCTGCCTGTACCGGACTATGATCCGGATGCTGAAACTGTACATCTTGGGCAGCAGGAGCCCAGGAGCGAGTATCAGAGGGAGGAATCGGTAAGAGAACCGGCAAGAGGCGAGACCGAGATCGATGAGAGCCTGTATGAACGCCACATCAAGGTGGTCCTTACCGCAACGGATGGCAGCAATAAGACTTACGAAGGCGATCTGAGCGAGAACGGCGAGCTGAGCATAGGCCGAAAGGATGAGTATTCCGAGGCCCAGCTGCTGATCGACAACGGCGACGGAAAGATGTCGCGCAAGCATGTAGTCCTGCGCTACAAAGACGGAAAGATGACAGTGTACGATTTCAGTAAGAACGGTACCTGGATCAACAAACGGAAGGTCGTAGGCGCTGCGGAGGTTCATCAGGGCGACGAACTGACTCTTGCAAGATCTCCATTCCGCATTATATGGATGATCTGATTTTAAATATTGAGTATTTTTGAAATTTACACCCGGGTACCTTCGGTATCCGGGTGTATGAGTAAGTGGGCCAATGGGGACGTTTCTCAGTGTCCCATTTTTGACTGATGAGGAACTAGACCACTGAAAAAGCGAGTTATGGGAACTGTTCTGTGACGCATGATTACCTTTTTTGGGCTCGAATGGCGCGCCGAACAGAGAAACCGGCGAGAAAGGGTATTTGTGGTTGTCCTTTTGGGAGTTCGGATGGCAATCCAGACAGAGAAACCGGAAAGAAACGGTAGTTGTGGTTGTCTATTTCGGAGTTCGGTGGATAATTCAGACAGAGAAACCTGAAAGAAAGGATATTTGTGGTTGTCCTTTTCGGAGTTCGGAAGGCAAACCAGACAGAGAAACCGGCGAGAAAGGATATTTGTGGTCGTTCTTTTGGGAGTTCGGAAGGCAAACCAGACAGAGAAACCGGCAAGAAAGGATATTTGTGGTCGTCCTTTTGGGAGTTCGGATGGGAATCCAGACAGAGAAACCGGCAAGAAAGGATATTTGTGGTCGTCCTTTTGGGAGTTTGGATGGCACGTCGAACAGAGAAACTGGCAAGAAAGGACATTTGTGGTCGTCCTTTTCGGACTTCCGTGGGCCAATTCAGACAGAGAAAACTATGAGTTATGATGTTTGTGGTTGTCTGTTTCGGGCTTTAATGTACTGACAAGAGGACGGTTCGTGATTTTTTCAGTGGTCTTGAACGTTTCTCAGTGACTTTTTTAGGGCTGATAAGGGAAGGAGAGCTATGTCAAATAATAGCCATGAATGGTTAAAAGATGCTTCAACTGCATGGAGCCGGTCGATACGCCCGATGCGGAATGCGCAAAATGCGGTTGGGACAATCATAACCGCGTAAACGGGAATGCCGCGTTGGAGCAGACCATATTAAAGGATCAGTATATGGTAGGAAAAAGCCTGGGCCGCGGCGGGTTCGGTATTACTTATGTGGGCTTCGACCTGGCATTGGAGCGCCGCGTGGCGATAAAGGAATTTTTCCCGATGGGGACGGCTTACCGGTTTGGTGATGCGATCACCGTTCGCGCTTATACAGAGACGGAAGAGGATTATCAGAGTGGTCTTAATCAGGCACTTCAGGAGAGCCGGACGATAGCGAAGCTCGGGCAGATTCCCAATGTCATGCAGGTATATAATGTTTTTCTCGAAAACGGGACCGTCTATATGATTATGGAGTATATAGACGGTGTTTCGCTCGGCGAGGAAGTAAAAAGGGACGGTAGGCTGAACTGGAAAGAGGCTCTGCATTTGATGTATCCGATCATGGATGCGTTGGAGAAGATTCATGAGCAGGGCTTGATCCACCGTGATATCAGTCCCGAGAATATTATTCGGAGGAAAAAGACCGGGGAGCCCGTGCTTCTGGATTTCGGTTCTGCTCGTCAGCCGAAGGAAGGCCTTACGGTAATGTTGAAGCCGGGGTACGCGCCGGCAGAGCAGTACAGTCGCAATGGAGAGCAGGATGGACGCGTGGACGAGTATGCCCTCTGCTCGACAATGTATTATCTTGTGACGGGGAGCGCGCCGGCATCTGCGGATCTCAGACTGTTTGCCAAGAAAGAGCTGAAGCGGCCGAGCGAGTACGCGGGTGATATTCCGGTTGAATTTGAGAAAGTGCTGCTGAAAGGGATGGAGCTGGACAGCAGCAACAGGTATGCGTCGATGCGGGAGCTGCATGAGGCGTTTTGGGAGGCGGAGAAGGCGGGAGCTGCGGAACGTAAGGGAAGCGGTGGAGCTGAAGGCACTGTGGGGGCAGGGAAGATTGAGAATTCTAGGGATTCCCGGGGCTACAGGAGTTCCGATGATTCCAAAGACTCCGCGAAATCGGCGAATACCGTAAGTCCGGATGATAGAACAAACACCGGCGGTTCCGGATCACGGGAGCCGCAGCTCGGGAATAAAGAGAAAAAGGGAGGCTCTGGGAAGATTGCCGGAATTATTGCAGCGGCAGCAGTGGCTTGCCTGGGTGGGTTTCTGCTGTTTGGGAACCCGGGACGTGGTAATAAGGATGCGGAGAAAGAGGCGGTTGAGAGTGCGGTAGAAGGGAGCGCAGCGGAAGAAGCTAAGGCGGAGGTGGAAAATGAAGTGACGCCTACACCTGAGTCGACGGCGACAAATACGCCAACACCGGAACCGACGGCGACAAATAACCCGACACCGGAACCAACGGTGACAAATACACCGACACCGGAACCGACAGCAACAAATACACCGACACCGGAACCAACGGCAACAAATACACCAACACCTGAGCCCACGGCGACAAATACGCCGACACCGGAGCCGACAGCGACAAATACACCGACACCGGAACCAAAGGAGCTTCGGAAAGATACGGGGCTGCCAATAATGAAAGCAGATTCCTTTACCTATGATGATGGAGGAACTGTACTTGGCAGTAATATGCTCAGAAGCGAAATATCATCAATAACAATTGAAACGAGTTTAGCCAACGCACCGGATACAGCCTGGGATACTTCCATGAATAATGATGGAAGTGTGCTTGCGTGGGTAACAGAAACAGGAGAAGGAAAAGAGCTGACGATTGCGGGGGAAGGAGGTGTCGAAGCACCTGAAGACTCATCTAGATTGTTTCAAGGCTACACTAATCTGCGAACAATCGACTTAAGTGGATTTAATACGTCAAATGTGACGGAAATGGACAATATGTTCTATCAGTGCGAAAATCTGATAAGTTTAGATGTGAGCAATTTTGACACGACAAATGTGACAGACATGAACTCTATGTTTGATGGATGTTACAGCCTTACAAGCATAGATGTGAGCAGTTTTAATACTTCAAATGTGACAGATATGAGCACTATGTTTTCATTGTGTTATCTGCTTGAAAGCGTAGATACGAGCGGATTTGATACGTCAAATGTGACGAGTATGGCGTGTATGTTTAATGGATGTGAAGCGTTGGTAAGCGTAGATGTCAGCAATTTTAATACGTCAAACGTGAAAAATATGTTTGCTGTGTTTTCACGCTGTATTAATCTTACAAACATAGATGTAAGTAACTTTGATACATCAAATGTGACAGACATGAGCTGCATGTTCCGCGATTGCAACAGCCTGACCGATATAGATGTGAGCAGCTTTGACACGTCAAATGTGACAAATATGAGAGGCATGTTCATGGGATGTAAGTTAATAACAAGCATAGATGTAAGCAGGTTTAAAACTTCAAATGTGACGGATATGGTTAGTATGTTCCATTATTGTTACAGGCTGGCGAGCTTAGATGTAAGTAGTTTTGATACATCAAATGTAACAAATATGGCGTTTATGTTCTGTTCGTGTAATGCTTTGCCAGGTATAGATGTAAGTCACTTTGATACATCAAACGTGACGGATATGTCGTTTATGTTCATGGAATGTCATGGAGTATCAAACTTAGATATAAGCAAATTTGACACATCAAATGTGGAAAATATGAAGTTTATGTTTAATGGTTGTATAGGACTGACAAGTATAGACGTGAGCAATTTTGATACATCAAATGTGACAGATATGTCAAGCATGTTTTATGGATGTACAAGCCTTACAAGCATAGATGTAAGTAACTTTGATACGTCAAATGTGACGAATATGTCGAAAATGTTCTATAGATGTACAAGCCTGACCGGTATAAACATAGACAACTTTGACAC
>CADCPK010000339.1 GCA_902803215.1 uncultured Lachnospiraceae bacterium | reverse complement strand
GTTTCCAAGTTTGGATCGTCACTAGCTTCTTGTGCTTCATCCGAATCCTCGCGCTGTGACGATTGATAAATTGAAAATGTTAGTTTTCCTTCATCCGACATATCTGGTTTGCTGAAGCCGCACCCAGTTAGTATAAATACAAGTACTGCAATAAAAAAAAATACTCTTTTCATCTATCTCACCTCTTTAATATAATGAATAGCCATGAGCAAAACTCAGAAAACAAGTAATATCAATGATTATATCTCCCGCAAATCCATGGAGACATATAAGTACAGATGTGGCTTTTCCGCCTACCCACTCCAGACAGGAGATATCATATCCGTTTTCTCCATACAGCAATAATTCCCGGCGCGTCATTCGCTGCCCTCCTTGCTTAACTGTTTCCACGATTGCCAGAGTCCTGCCGGTCCAGCCGTTCCATATTTACATAGGTATAGGTCCGGTTCAACTCCTTCATGAGGTCATCATATGTGGTCCTCGCTTCGGCCAGCTCATACTTAAGGAGCATAAAGATCCCGATCATGGTGCTTCTGGCAATCTCCTTCATGGCGTCCTCATCGTGAAACAATTTGACAAACAGCCCCGCACTTTTGATCTTTCCTGCATCCTTTGCCGCGATCGCTGCTTTTTCATATTCGTTCACACGTCTTTGTATTTCCTCCAGCGTAGACCCGCTGTTTGCCGAGGAGGACTGTGCGCTTTTATATTCCTCCACCACCGTCTGCAGATTTTCCGTAGGCTGTGATTCCAGTTCTTTTGATTTCTCCAGCGGATCCGCCTTAATCCGCCCATTTCCATGCAACTCCTCTGCCTTTTCTTCAGCCGCCTTTTCGGCTGTTTCTATAGTCAGTCTTTTGGCACGCTTCCGCTGTGCATTCTCCTGCTCTTTCTTTTTATACAATTTGCCATCAGATTGCATTCCAGAAGAAATCACTCCCATTTTGGTTTCTCGTGAAGGTTCCTGGACGCTATTTGATAGGGATTTCTGCCCCATTTCGTACAGTTCCAGCGCCTTTGCGTCCACAGCTTTTCGGACGGTTTCATCTTTCAGACAATTAGCCGCTTTTTTACGTTCTACTGCCTCTGCCTTTTCGGTCTCCAACCTTTGAATCTCTTCTTTTGATGCTGCGGTAGTATTCTTTTTTCTCTGTTCCTGTTGTTCCTGGTCAATAATCCAGCTAACAAACAAAATGATTATGAAAACAACAATTGAAATGCCCATCTTTATATCATTCTTCAGAATCCGGTTGTCTGCTTCCCGCTTGCAATTGCCTGTTGATCGACCACCCGGCGCCTATCGCGCCAGAAAACAAAAGAATAATCCCTATGTTCCGTATAAATGCACAGCATTCATCCTCTGATTCTAGGACGATCGGTCCAACGCGAACGCCGTAATAAACCGGTAGCCTTGTAGGCCCTTCTGTGTTTTGAGGAATATAATTGCTATAATCAAAGGTGTTTTCTTTATGCTCCCATAATGACGCCCCAAATTCGCCTCTGAGACCGATTAGGAGCATTCCAACTATTATTATTGCGATTGCGATAATAGGAATTTTAAAATGGGACCCTGTTCTTTCTTGCTTTTCTTTTGCCGCTCTGCCCTCTGAAACAGCTTGGCCGGTTGAGTTATCTTCAAATTGTTCTGTCCCGCAAAAGGGGCAAAACTTAACTTTTCCTTTCACTTCTTTTCCGCACTCTGAACAATACATTTTCTTATTCCTTTCTTTACTGCACTTTGAACAATAGTTTTTCTTATTCTTTTTGCTTAAGGACCAATTGTGCCGGACTTTACACCGACCTTTAAAGAAACAGGGTAATACTTCTTGTCCTTCCTTGTCAGAGCCTCTTTTTCCACAAAATGCAACAGATACATAGTAAATATTGTATCAAGGCGGACAGACGAAACTGATCTACCTTTCCTCAGATCTGATGCAGCAAAATTTAATAGTTTCATCAACCTCGATTTATCAATTACAAGCAGGATGTAGATCCGAAAACTAAATCAGGAATAAATGATAGGATAATTGATCTATAACCGTTTACTGTACTAAGAAAAGGAATCCACCAAGAACTTTTGGGGATCGTCCTCAAGCGCCTGAATATTGGGTGCACTAACATCCCAGCCGGTTTCATATCCAATCGAATAATATGGGCCAAGATCGTCCATTTCCTGCTCTACTTCATCAAAATCGCTTTCATCTATTTCTGCGCCATTCACGCTGGCATGAGTAATCGTAATACTATTATCTACGGTTCCTGATTTCTCATATCGCTCGGTTAATTCGCCTTGACTAAGTGAATAAACCGTTTCAACAAATGCTCCTTGTCCGGTGTAATTAGACTTCAGTGTTCTGCTTGTTGGTGAGTATTTTGCACTTCCGAAGCTTCCGACATTTCCCACAAAAAAAGATGCTCCGTTAATATAGGCATATATCTCCACATTGCATACATGTGCAGAACCCTGGGAAACAATTAGTTCAGGGGATCCATCACAATCCAGATCGGTTAACTGAAATCTTGGATTCAACCAATACAAGTGATCTCCGCCTCGCAAAACCGCTGCAAATGCTGTTCCGTAATCTCCAGTCATTCTGTAGTCACCCAGATATGCAGATTTTACATAGCCATAGAGTCCGTGATACTTAACTCTTGAATAGATGCTATCAACGGAATATAAGACCCCGATTTCCTCGTTCAGCGGTATACTGGCCAATATCCATGCGTCCTCATCCGGCGTTTGCCGCAAATCCAGAGTTGTCTGGAATCCGACAGCAAGTTTGACTTCTGTGACCGTTTTGTTCTCGAGGTACCAGATGACCTCTCCTGTATCAAGATCAAACAGTGCGTTGTGCGTGCCTCCTCCTGCAGGAAAATAGAATTTTGTTGAGAACATCAGTTTTTTGTTTTCAGACAAAAACGGCACTGATGCATTGATATTTTTTTCCTCTGTAGACTCCGCAATATACTCATTATAGTCCTCAATCCCAGAGTTTGTCGCCGTGGTTGAGATATGTAAGGAGATTGCGCTGGAAGCCATTTCCACAAGTTGCTTCTGGGTTATTCCTCGGCATTGAAGGACTTCGTCGTTCGTTGCCTCCCTCTGTTGCGACAAGGAGATATTTTTAACATAGAACGCACGGCCGTCGTTCACATATTCTTTCTGAATTACCAGTGACAAAATATCGTCATTCACATGCCATTCATAGTATACGCCCATGCACTCGTTGCGCTCCATTTCCTCATCGAACGCAAGAAACTCCTCCGAGATCTCTCGATTTACCTCCTGAATCTCTGCAGTATCCATACGAATCTGGGGGATTGGAACCTCAAAGGTACCGAATTGGTTTTCAAGGGAAACAGGCGAATCCGTTTCATAGACGGGGGGCAAACTAATGAGATAGCGACTTGTGACATAGCCATATTCCTTTAGTTCCTGAGAATAGACATACCAGAAAGCATCGTTATCCTGATTGATAACATTCACAACGGTACCATTCTTCAACTGACCCTTTTCGTTTTCTGCGTTTTCTGGAGCACTTCTGAGTCCAAGATAAGTAGTTGTATCTGTGACCATCATCTCTGGATAGTTAGAAGGGTCGATGTTACTGCTATCTGTTGTCTGATGCGTTGCCTCGGAACTTGACTCAGGAAGTGAAGCAATTCCGCTCGAATCAGGAACCGATACTGGTGTGGACACGGGGGTAGGAGTGGAAGCCTGATTCGCTTGAACCGTTAGTTTCACAGAATTTGAGATGACTGTATCCAAATCATTTTTGATGACACACCGGTACATTAGTCCGCTATATTCTTTTTTCGTTTTAAATTGGAATATGTTATTATTGCCACCATCAAATGTTGTATTGCTCCACGACTTCCCTCCATCCTTACTGACTTCCCACTGATAGCTTAGATTTGTACCACTTGCCTGTACTGTAAATACCGCTGTGGTATCTGCGCTTACTACTTGGTCCTCCGGTTGAAGGGTAATACTTGGCCGCTCCGGAGACGGCACCGGAGTCGGTGTTGAGT
>CADCPK010000338.1 GCA_902803215.1 uncultured Lachnospiraceae bacterium | reverse complement strand
TCCCGTTGCTATTGCCATAGCATAAAACGGGTGAATTGATAATGCTTTCAAATGTTTGTCACCTCCGGATATAAACCAAGCAGGGATCTGATTTCCTGATTGAAGTCCTTCGCTGTCCTATATGATTCCTGATGTAGATCCAGTAATCTCTCAGCCCATACTTCTCTACAGCAAGAAGGATATAAGCTGACTCTATGGCACCGTCTATCAAGACGTTATCTTTGATACAAAGCCCATATTTGCGAAAAGCCCGGAAACCGCTTGATTTCTGGGCTTTTTCGTGATATATGGCCTATCAAAACACATACCAAGCGATACTATTGCTGTTATCCTTTGAATTACGGATCTCCGTTATTCCAAGCTGGAGCCAAACTGATCAATTGTGTTCTCAGCGCCTCTGTCAGCGACCTTCTTGCCCATCGCCTTTTCTATAAGATCAAGTAGTTTTTTCGCTCTATCTATAAAATAAGAATCAAAGTCATCTGCTACCAACTCATCGTAATTTACAAGGTGAGACTCTATTCTTGAACGCAGCTCTTCCTCTTTCAGCCCAGCTACCTTCTTCAGGATTCGCTTTGTATAGATACTCGGAGCGTCTCCACCGATCGCTCGATTTGTTTCAGGAAGAATCGGGGTCTTATTGACTATCGAATTATACTTCTGTCGTTTTATGTGATGATCCTCACAATATTTCTGTGGGAAAATGTGATGAATATCAGGTGACTCCACCATGCTGTTGACAAGATCAATAGTGGTATCGTTCATAAAGTCCCGACAGTGTTCCTTATAAAGTAAGGCCATGATACCCTTATAAGCAGCACTTAATCTTGTCTGCAATGTCAGCAGGCGGTTTGAAGAGAAGAAGGCAGAATTCACCGTGCGGTTAAGAGATGGCTTGCCCATAACCTCATTCACAACATCTTCAATATCATTTGCATACTTTGTTTCATTAGCGCCACCGTACATTTCACCGAGAATTCCGCACCAGTACCAACGAGTCAGGATCTTTGTCGTATTCGGTTCGTTGCATTTACTCTTTCCCAGATAAGCGCAGATAGCCGCCAGTGGGACAAGCTGCGTTGTATAAGGCAAATCCCGTTGTCTGAACACATACTGATACTTCAGAAGAAACTCTCTGGCAATACGGTAACCTTGCAGAACTGCTGTCTTATTTAACTCATAGTCCTCATAGGGCAGCCCAAGCACGTCGCGCTTTTTACAGCTTACCATACCACTAACACCATTAACTTTCTTCACATAGCTTGTATACAAAGTCACAGTAGTAAGGAAAGCCGTCTCATCAATTCCATCCAGTAAATCCGTGTTCAAAGTATCACCTTCACCTCTGATGAAGGCGCGGCATTTTACCCAATCATCTCTAAGATTGAATTCCTGTGTGGCATAAGAAGCTGTCACCAGCTCAAATACTGTCAGTGGAACGCCGCCAGTATTAACATTTTCAAAAACTTTACAGACAGCCTCACGGGGAGTGCTCTTATCCAACGTGATAACAGGAAGTTTATAACCGGTAATGGTATCAATCACATCGCTCTTGAACTGATTGTACATTGTCATAGCTTTTGCCCTCTTTTCCTGATCTCCAAGCATAGCATAATGGAGGACATATCCTGTACACCAGTCAGTCAGCTCACTGGCATGAAAAACCAAATTTAGTGGGAAGAACTGCTGATCATATTCCTTTTGTCTATCCGATAAATCCAATACGATGTCCCGGTCAAAATTCTCCTTTAGCTTTCGATCCTCCGGAATAGAGAGAACAGCCTCTACTCGATCTTCATTTTCATCAAGGCATTTCTTCATGTCCAAGTAATAAAAACGACTGATTTTCACTTTTTTCTCTGTCACTGTTCTGACAGGTTTGTTATCATATACAGCTTGATACATAGACGTAAGTCTCTGTTGGCCATCAAGAATTAAAAACTCCGGGATTCCTGTCGTTCTTCCGACACCTTCGAGTGTTCTGTATCTGAATTTGATATCAGGATTACCGTACTGCAGACGCATAATGGCTCCCATTGGATAGCCCTGAGAAAGACTGGCCAAAATACCTCTGATCCGATCATCATCCCAAGTCCAGTCACGCTGGAACTCTGGCAATTGAATTTTCCCTATACTGGCCTCTAAAAGCAATTGGCTTAAATTCGTGTCAACGGAACTTGGTGCAATAACCATTAGAAAAGTCGCTCCTTTCTTTACTCTACGCCCAGCGCTTTAAATACTGCATCTTCCGCACTCTGATACGGAATCAACTGGAATGCCGACATCAACTCCGGCGGAACCGTCGCAAAATCAACCATAGAAGTTGCCGGGATCAGCACCTTCTTTGCTCCACTGTCAAGGCACACTTGCAACGAATTGGCCAGTTCATCTACCTTGATCAATGTGCCACTAATACTAATCTCTCCAAGGACCGCTAATGAACTTAACACCGGCTTTCCAAGAGAAATAGAGCATAACGCGATCAGCGTCGGCAAGGCCAGTTTTCCGGTCATCCCGATTCCCTGCAGATCCTGATAATTTACGATGTAATCCTTGGTCGTGGTGCTGATGGAGCCACTGATCCGGTTCCCATTAGCCTTCAGGAAGTTAAAGGCGGTATTGGAGGATTCTTTCGCATCCCGGTCATTACCAATGCCCGTTCTTTCAAACTTTCCATTTCCAGGCAACATCTGACTTTCCAGACGGAAGACACCGATCATACCAGATTTACTCTGACCGACCGTATATACCTGACCTGGATTGCACATTCCCTCCGGGATCAGCTTACCTCCGCCCTGCTCCGGAACGGAGACATAGTGTTCCTCAAAGGTATCGTTATCAATATAAGAAAAGTTCACATCATAGAACTCCATGCCTCCAAGCTTCTTTAACTGTTCTTTGACACGTCGACGCATCTCTAGTGCCAGCTTCAGGATTTCCTCCAGCTGTTCCTTCGTGTATTCGCCATCCGGATACATCAGCTTGATAAAGCCTCCGACCATTTTCCGGACCGCAATAGTATCGCGCTGATTCAGGTTCTTGCCGAGGCGATAATGGCGATCCAGCGCATCGCCATACTGTTCTTTCCTCAGCTCGCGAATAAATTCTGCAAGATAGTCTGTGATGAAACCGTAATCATCCGTAAAGTGCTCAGGACGGAATTTCGGGATCTCCCAGCCGGGGATATAACAATGCATACGATCAAGGAACGCTGTATCAGTTCCCATCTCCGGCGGGAAAGGATCAAAC
>CADCPK010000337.1 GCA_902803215.1 uncultured Lachnospiraceae bacterium | reverse complement strand
TGCTTTTCCGGGGCTTTTCTCGGCGAAAATAAAATCTCCGGTCTCTGCCGCAATCTTTTCCATTCTGTCTGTCAATATGTTTATCCCTTCCACAGTATGGCTCCTTCCCCGGTTATGATGTATTTACTGTATCACAAAAAATGGATGTTTTCAATCAAATACAGGCCCGGACAGAGAACCGTCCCCTGTCTTTGTCCCATGGCAGAATTTGTCGACCGATTTTCCTTTACTTGCTGTAAGAAATAATCTATACTCTTTTATATATCCGGTCATTCTTCCCTGCTCCGGGATTAAAGGAGCAGGGCACTTCACCAATCATTCTTACGGGGATTCCCCGCTTTTACCAAAAAGGGAGTACACATGCAAAAAGAATATAATTGTATTAAAGATGAGATTGAAGATATTCTCAGAAATCTTGACAACTATGAAGGCATAAAGAACAGACTGACCGTCAAGCTGCGGAACTATCCTTCGCAGTCGGACGATTTGGAAGACGGGGTGTTTCGGCTTGTAGGGGATATTGCCCAGGTGCTTTATGTGGACTGCGGAGAGCGCCGCGGAATTCTCTCAAGCTTCAAAGTCAAACAGAGTATGGTAAAGATGTGGGGCATGGAATCCGCCGAGGTCTTCGATGCCGCGCTTCTGAACACATATTTTCTCACTCCTCCCAGAGCATACAAATGGGAAAAGCTTCTTATGAATCCCAACTACCATGGCGACAATTTTATGGACATTATGTCCTCAGATGTGCTTTCGGTCGACGAAATCGGAAACTGTATCAGCACAACGAAGAGAGCAAACGGTGCGGTGGCAGCCTTCCTCCCCGGAGTGCTTCCGAGAATTTCCGGCCTTCTGGATGCCGACCTGTATCTTGCATTCACCAGTATTCACGAAGTTATGGTACATGCCGCCGGCATAATCGATCCGGTGAATCTGCGTGACGTGCTTAAGTCCACGATCGAGGAATGTACTGCGGAGGAAGATTTTCTTTCTGATAACATTTATTTTTATGACAGAAAAAAGGGGAGGATCTCCTGTCTTTTTGAGAGTTAAGTGAGATAAAACAGGGGACGGCTCCTCCGAGGAGCCGTCCCCTGTTCCATCAGCCGATTCCTTCCAGTTTCCAGATAAACCGGACTTTTCCTTCCATGCCGTCCTCGATACCTGCGAAGCTGTTATAGCTTTCTCCCAGTGCGATCGACTCTTTGAGCACATCGGGAATTCCCGAAAGATCCGGGATCGAGCCGTTCAGCACGCCGGCGCCAAGGAGCAGGGCTGCTGTACCGCTCTGAAGTTCTCCGGTGCCGTCTTTTAACTGATCTGCCCCTTCTTTTGCTGTTGCTACTCCGTCCGTGTATTCTGTCAGACCGTCGCAGAATTCCTTCAGCGAATTGAGCTTTTCGATGGCGGAGGAGATTTTTTCTTTGCTTTCTTCATCGGCAGCAAGAAGGATCACTCCCAGAACCTGTTCGTAGTTTTCTGCATTCAGCTCTTCTACCGGGACACCGGCTGCTGCGAGCTGCTCTTTTACGTTATCCAGGACACCGTTGAAGATCTCCTGTGCACCTGTCGTCAATGCTTCGTTATTCTCTGTGAGTGCGGCAAGGCCGTCTGCCAGCTCGGAGGCACCGTTCTTCAGATCGCCGGCACCTTTGTTGAGGGAAGTCGCACCTTCAAAGATCTGATTGACGCCATCTTTAAGAGCGCTAAACTTGCCGAACATCTCGTCGATGAAGGGCTCTGCCTCCAGGTCCGACGCGGAGAATATTTCGTTGGTTACCAGTGTATAGCCGGTTCCCCAGCTGAAGTTATCGGTATGTCCCTTGATTTCCACATAGCTCGGAACATCGGCTTTGGCAAGTTTTGTGAGAGATTCGTACGCAGGATCTTCGAGATCCTCGGCAAGTCCCGGAAAAGCGATGCCCACAGCGATGGTACGTTCGCCGTCGCTGAGCAGCCGTCCGTTGGTGATCTCTACATCTGTCAGACTGTCTTCATCGACAAGGAAGCCTGTAACAACCGTGAACGGTACGTGCAGTTTAGATTCTGCTCCGTCAATTTCCACGTCCCGTTCTTCATTGTTGATATAATCGTAGCGGATAACAACATCGCCGCTCTTTCCCGCGATCTCTTCGGGGCTCACTTCTTCGCCGTCGAGCGTGTAGGTCACCGAAACCGTCACGGGAAGTTCTTTGTCTGTTGTTCCCTGATAGAAGACATCGTCGCCCGATGCATCCCATTCCATCTCTCCGTCTTCGGTCTGTGTCGGAGTCTCATCGCCTTTTATATTCTCGACGTCAGACAGCTCCGTCTCGTCCTCGATGGTATCCGCAGCCGCCTCGTTATCCAGCCTGTCGCTCACGATCACTTTCTGCGGTTCTCCGGCGGCATCGGCGATCACGTAGACCGTCTCTTCCTTCTTTGCCGCCTCCGCTGCTTCGTCCGCTTCGGCCTGCACGGGTTCTGTGCTTTCCGCCGCTGCTATGCCGCATGCCGATAAAGCCATGGTCAAAGCTGCTGCACATGCCGTAAGGCGTTTTCCATATTGCATATATTTTCTTTTCTTTGATATCATTTCGTTTTTATATTCTGCCATCTCTATAGCCTCCTTTACATCTTTCTCGTCGTTTTACGGATCAGTCCGTCAAAGAGCATCAGCATCGCAGGAAGGATCAGGATAACACAGGCCATACTGATCACTGCGCCTCGTGCCATCAGCATACACATGGATTTGATGATATCGATGTTGGAGTAAACGGCCACTCCGCAGGTGGCTGCGAAGAGCCCCATGCCGCTGACGATGATGGATGGTGCCGATGTCTTAAGGGCTGTAATGACAGACTCCCGTTTTTCTTTTCCCGAATTTCTCTCCGCTTTATAACGCGTAGTCATCAGGATCGCGTAGTCGACGGTTGCGCCCAGCTGTATGGTGCTGATGCAGATCGGGGCGATGAACGGAAGCGACTGTCCCAGGAAATGAGCCATGCCCAGGTTGATAAAGATGGCAAGCTCGATCACCGCGATCAGGATAAACGGGATGGACAGGCTCTGTTCGACCAGAAGGATGATCACGAAGATCGCGATGATCGAAACCAGGTTGACTACCTTGAAGTCATGTCCGGTCGTCTCGATCATATCTTTCATACAAGGTGCTTCGCCGATCAGCATTCCGCTCGGATCGTATTTTTTAAGGATCGTATTCAGGGCATCTATCTGCTCGTTCACCTTATCGCTCGCAACCTTGTACTCCGAGCTGATCATCATCAGCTCCCACTTATCGCTCTTCAGCATTTTCAGGGCATCTTCGGGAAGCATCTCTTCCGGTATACGGGCGTCCGTCAAGGATTCGATGCCCAGTACAAATTTTACTCCCGGCACTTCTTCCATCTCGTGGATCATGGATGCCTTATCTTTGTCCGCTACGCTGCTGTCCACCAGCATCATGTGGGTAGAGGCGATGTTGAATTCATCCGCCAGTTTGTTCTTGGCCGTCACATACTCAATGTAGTCCGGCAGGCAATCTCCCATGTCATAGTACACTTCCTTGGTCGTCATGCGGTAGCTGTACACGCTCGGGACGAGAAGGACAACAAACAGGATCAGAAAAGCAGGATATATTTTTACGAGCTTCTCCGATATTTTGGTCATGTCCGGGATCAAAGGTTTGTGCTTTGTAGCTCTGAGCGGTCTGTCCATAATAAGGATCATCGCGGGCAAAACCGTAACACTGCCAAGCACACCGAGCAGCACGCCTTTTGCCATGACGATACCCAGGTCTTTGCCCAAAGTAAAGCTCATGAAACAAAGTGCGATAAATCCGGCGATCGTCGTCACGGAGCTTCCGATCACAGAAACCAGTGTCTCGTGGATCGCCTCGGCCATCGCATCCTCGTTCAGAGTTTTTGTGGCTTTCATTGTGTTTCTGTGTTCATTGTAGCTCTGCCACAGGAAGATCGAGTAGTCCATCGTGACGGCAAGCTGCAGCACCGCGGACAGGGCCTTTGTGATGTAAGAGATCTGTCCGAGGAAAAAGTTGGTTCCAAGATTCAGCAGGATCATCATCCCGATGGAAATAATGAACACGATCGGGACCAACCAGCTGTCCAAAAACAGGAACATCGCGGCAAGAGCACAGATCACTGCGAGTCCGACATAGATCGGCTCTTCTTTCTCGCAAAGGTCTTTCAGGTCTGTGACCAGAGCGGAAAGGCCCGATACAAAGCACTGCTTTCCGGCGATCGATCTGATCTCTCTCACGGCTTCCATGGTCACATCTTCGGATGTTCCGCTGTCGAAGAAGACTGCCACAGCTGTGGAATGATCTGTGTTGAACACATCATATATTTTATCGGGGAGCATCTCCTTCGGTATGGAGATGTCTGCCAGAGATGAATACCAGAGCACACTGTCCACATGAGGCACTTCTTTTATTTTGTCGATCAGCGCTGTCACATCCTTGTCGGGCATATCCTCGACAATGACGATCGAGAAGGCGCCTTTTCCAAACTCTTCTTTCAATTCTCCCTGCCCGATGACGGTATCCATGTCTGACGGCAGATAATCCAGCATATCATAATTGACCCTTGTCCGTACCATTCCGAGTACCGACGGAATCATCAGCAGCAGAGTAAGGATAAAGATCGGAATACGGTACTTTACCACAACTTTTGAAAAACGCATCAGTTTCACTTCCTCCATAAATATTAAGAGCAACTATTCACACCCGGCAAGTGCCGGTAGTGTCTGTCTGTGTTAGCACTCATTTGTATTGAGTGCTAATATCTTTGCATATGCTTACTCTACTCATGAAAGGTGGAATAATAAATAGACGAATGAGGTGAAATGCCCGGTTTTTGGGCATTTGGCGAATTTTGCCTAGTTGCTGTTCACGCCTCAACCCATCAAGCTCCTCAGCAGTCCCCGCGCGAAGTGGCATCAGGCTGTGAACCGGTGCCTGCTGTTCCTCAGAGCCAATCGCCTAAGAAAGACTAAAAAATCCGCTCAGGAGAGCCTTCGCGGATTAGTCTTTCTAAGGCGCTTGTCTCTTC
>CADCPK010000336.1 GCA_902803215.1 uncultured Lachnospiraceae bacterium | reverse complement strand
GTCCCATCATCCGATCCTTTCCCGGAGGCTCAGGCCGCATTTCAGATGGAAAATGACCTCTTCCTTTGAGCAGACTGTGATATGATCTGTAAACCGTTCAAAAAGCTCCGGATCAAATTTGGAAAGCATCTCGCCGCTGCCTGTGAACTTAAGGATTTCCCTGAGCTCCTCCGTTTTTCTCATATCGCCGTTAATTTCCTTTGTCAGGTTCTCACGCTCTTCTTCCAGTACTGCCGTCTCTAAACGCAGGCTGTTCATCTCTTTCGTAAAGACTGCCGGATCGAGGTAGCCCTTCGTCATGATCGCAGTCAGTGTCTGACGTCGCTCGGTCATGCTCTCAAGAACATCTTCGATTTGCTTTATCCGACGCAGACTGACTTTGTGATTTTGACTCCGAATGGCATCCAGCAGGTCCTGCAGAATCTCCTTCCTTCCGAATATCAGCTTATTCATCATGGTTGCGAAGGCATCCTCGAGCACACTCTCACGTACAAACTTCATGGAACAGTTTTCTTTGTGCCTGATGTGCTCCCGGCAGACCCAGGCGGGATACCTCAGTGTTCCGTTAATATTGAACCGCCGTTTAAAGGGCGATCCGCATTCACCGCAGATAATCTTTCCGCTGAAAGGGTACCTGTTCCGGTACTTTTCATCGCACTTCACGATGTTCTTTTCCTTCGCATGCTGATGAAGCATCTGCTTTGCTGCATTGAAATCTTCCCGGCTGATGATCGGCTCGTGATGATTTTCCATGTAGAACTGATCGTGCTCACCATGATTCACTTTCTTTTTGAACCGGAAGTTCTTGTAGGTTTTCTGGAACAGGCAGTCCCCGATGTACTTTTCGTTCCTGACGATTCCCTGAACCGTCGTAGCAGTCCAGTGATACCCCTTTCGCGCCGGGACCCGCTTTTCATTCAGATCCTTCGCAATCCAGTTGCTGCTTTTCCCTGCGAGAATCTCCGCGAAGATATATCGTACCCATCGGGCTTCGTCCTCATTGATGATAAGTGTTCCATCACAAGCCGCGTACCCAAATGGCGCATAGCCGAACTTGAAAGTGCCGTTTTCAAATCGTTTTCGGATACTCCACTTTAAATTTTCCGAAGTAGAAAGCGACTCACTTTCCGCAAGACTGCCCATGATTGAAAGCAGAAGTTCTGACTCCATCAATCCGGTATCAAGATTCTCTTTTTCGAAATACACAGCGATCCCCAGGCCGAGCAGTTTTCTGACCAGTTCCAGACAATCAGCCGTGTTTCTGGCAAACCGTGAAACGGACTTCGTGATAATGTAGTCGATTTTCCCATCCTCACAATCCGCGATCATCTTCAGCAGTGCGGGACGTACCTCTTTCTTCGTACCGGTGATACCCTCATCATAGTAAAGTCCGGCATATTCCCAGTCGGAATTCGCCTTGATGTAATCCTCATAATGTGCCTTTTGCATTTCAAGGCTTATAAGCTGGTCATCCATTCCGGTAGAGACACGGCAGTAGGCAGCGACCCTCCGCTTTCTGTTATTTTTTTGACCGATATTGGTTCAATTCTGGTTATCTTTTTCGTTGTCTCGCCTCCTTTCCGGTTAGTGACATGTAGCCATACAAGCCAACAGATAGCAACTCAATTCTTAAAAAAGGGGTGATAAAACAGTCGGAAAAGTCCGCCTGTTTTCGGCCATGATCTTCTCAAACTCCGCCTTAGTAATACGTCCGAGTTCCAACAGCTTTTTCGTAATCCGCTCCGCCTGCATATAGTTGAATTCTCTCTGCAGCTCTTCCTGTGTGAACCGATGTCCGCTAGATGTCGGATTCTGATCAGCATTCATGATCTTTGTTACCTGCATATTCTGGCTCTCCTTTCCAAGGGATCTTTTCTCTCCCTCTGTTGTCCTGTTTCATAAAATGATCCTGCTATGACTATTTTCATACGCTTAAGAAAAGGCTCTTTTCCCAGGTTCACTTTCCTACGATGCCATCGACAGTCAATCAACAACCAAGTTGCATCTTGATCGTCGCCTTTGAATTTATTAAGTCGTAAACTAAAAACGACGCCGGCAATACTTCACCGTCGTCGTTCTCATACATTCATGTGATTTATTTGCTTTACACAATTTCTTGAAAAGCTTCTGCCTTCCTATTCTGCCAAGGATAAAAACAATAGTTTTATCTCATCCTACTGTGTAACCTTTATTGACTTTACACTACTCCATCCGGGATAGTACATTTACCCGGACATCGCTTTATATGCACGAATTCTTACATAAATTTTTTCCTTTGCATATTAGAAACTCTATCATATGCTTAACTACCTTTCGAGATGGCGGATTGTCATCGTTACATGGTAGCATTGATTTGATTATTTAGTGGTTGACATCTTACAGGCATTTTTATACCTATGGTTGCTTAACAAAGGACGCAATCGCGCTTCCAATGCGGTTTACATTCCTTCCCAAAAACACCCTTGTATAGAAACCATGATTCTTTTCTGTGTATTCCAGAAGATATTCATGTATCTTACTCTGAAAAATCTGGTTTTTCCCATAAGCAGATCCTTCAATAGCGATAAAGGCTGGATGCAGTGGATCCATACCGGACTGGACATGGCAAAGAACTGCCGTAACTATTGCTGCGGTGAGTGCAGCAGCTCTGTCAATAAGACGCTCCGCCAGAGTGAACAACATGTGAGTATCTTTTGTCACGGCTCCATCGCATAAAGACAGTTCATACAAAAATCCTTCTTTTCCCCCCGTTTTTAGAAACACACTAAGATCCGATGCTGTAACATCATGTTGTTTGTCTCTAAAACGTTCTGAAAAACCTCGTGAAAAAAAGCCGTCTTCCAAAGCACATCTCACAAGGCACTCCAACAGTTTCCCTTGATATCCTCCAGCGATCATCTTTTCCACTATCGCCCTTTTTGGCTCATTAGTTAGTTTGGACATCATTCTATCTGCTCTTGTCTGGTTCACATGAGAAAACTCTCCTGCTTCGATGTTGATAATTGAACTGCCAGATCGATTTCTTAGATTACGATCTTTCAGGATAGTACAGTTTCTTTCAAGATAGCAGCAATTGAAGCCAGTTCCAAGAACAATACCCAGCCATGCCGAGTAAGCTCTCTTGTTGCATCCCGCAGCAGCGCCTAGAAGAGCAGCTGTTGTATCATTCAGCACAACTACATTGTGTTTTGTTCTTACTCCAGCAGTTGACAGAGCACGGCAAATACGTTCACCTATAACAGCACCTTCAATACCATCCACAACGAGTTCTTTTTCCAATCCTTCTACGACACTGTCATGGTCTGGACGCATCCGCGAAGAAAAAGAAAAACAGATTCCTATTCTATTGCTAGATTCAGCCACTGGGAGTATCGTCTCGGCAATTATTTGAAAGAATTCATCTGCGGTTATTGAATGATTTCTGCCAGGAACAGGCTCTTCATGACTGTATAAATTCTCAGTCTGTCCGTTTTTCTTCAAGCGAAGGAGGAATACCCTTAATCTTGAGCCGCCGATATCGACTACAATAACATCACTGTCCTCTTCCGGAAATGATAGTATTGGAAAATATGATGGCAGCATTGGCAACCCCTCATAGAGTCTGTTCAACCCTTTTTCCATATCTGCCAGGAATGCTTTCCTGACTTGCTCCAACTCATCTATTCCATAACAAAGTCCAAAATCTTCCAGATAATGAGATATATCACTCATAAGCCGGCCTTTCCACTATTCTTGAATTCTCTTTCGATATTCACTAGGAGAGCAACCTTCATTTCTCTTAAACAGCCTGGAAAAATACGCGAAACTGTCATAACCGGACATTGATGATACTTCATTAATTGGTATATTCTTGTCCCGCAGAAGCTGTTTGGCATACTCGATCCTTCTGGCGATCACATAACTGCCGATAGACTGCCCC
>CADCPK010000335.1 GCA_902803215.1 uncultured Lachnospiraceae bacterium | reverse complement strand
GGCTTTTCTGTGGCAAAAATCGAGAGAATGATGAAGAAAATGCGCGAAGCGGGAATCATTATACGGAAAGGATCAAAAAAGAACGGAGTGTGGGAAATCATCAGATAAGTACAGCTTCTTAGCACAGGAGACAGTTGCCCAAGAACGAGACAAAGTATCTGAAAGCCCGCGGCCGCAACGCCAAGTACTATCAGCGCTGAGGAGATGAAAACAGAAAATGAAAAACCAATACATCGGAGATATCGGCGACTACGGGAAATACGGCCTGCTCCGTTTCCTCGCTCAGCGCGGGTTCAGAATCGGTGTTAACTGGTATCTCACAGATAATGACGGTTCATCCGATGGGAAGTTCGTCGATTATTTGAACAAAGAAGAGCTGCGCTCCGCTGATCCAACGTTGTTTGATTTTTTGAGGAGTATTGCGTTTTTGGAAGACAAGACAGTACAGATGATTGAGTCAGCAGACGTGATCCCCAACGCAAAGTATTACCATGCTCTGATGAATTTTCATGGAAATGAGCCGCTTGCCCGCGAATGGGGGCGTCGCGGATGGTTCATGAATTCACAGCTCTTTTTGGATGAAACAGATCTGATTTTTGCCGATCCAGATAACGGAATCAGTTTTCAGAAAAACGCTCGGCAGAAGGAGAGTGAGAAATTCATTCTGCCGGAGGAGATCGTGGAATACTATGGCAGAGGAAAGGACATTGTTTACTACTGCCACAAAGGCCGGCGGAAATCGGAAGACTGGGAAATAGCAAAAACAGGAATCCGTCGGTATATCCGAGATTGTCAGATTCTTGCCTTGACATATCATAGAGGCACACAACGCTCTTACATCTTTGTTGTTCACCCAGATCAGTACAGACCGTATGCCGGCTTGTTGAATGAATTTGAGGACACCGTATGGGGAAAGCTGTTCAGCAGAGAAAAGATAGAAGGCAATGTCCTTACCACAGACGAGGAGAGAAACTGGTTCTGAATCCTGAGTGAAGAATAATCAGAAAGCATGGGGCCCAAGACTAACTGGAGAGGACACGAACGAATAATTCGAGTATATTCCGAACGCTGAGTAACGGGGCAAGCAGGGCAGGTGTCATGACACTTTGCAGCTCGTTGGGGGAGAGAATCCCCCAATCCCCTAAAAAAGCGCCGCTTCCGGATTGTAAGTCAATTCGGATAACGGCGCATCTACGCGGAGCTCTGATTTGGTACGATACCAATATAACACATTTGGATTTTCATGTCATCGGCATCTTATAGGCAAAAAATAGGCAAAAAATGGGCGCGGAATAGGCAACAATAGGTGCGCAGCACTATGAATTCCGGAAAATGAAAGTACTACGGATAGTTTCAAAGGCTTGTTCGGGATTTATGGTTAAGCCTATCTGTGAAAGGGGAAGTGGCTCTGACCGTATGAGTAACAAAAAGCGTTGAATACTTTCGGCAACACTGCCAGATACAGCAATCCTGATGCCTGATGGTACGATTTCCAACAGCCTGAATACATCATACTTATGTTTTTTATAGTCACGCTCATTTACGTGGTTTCCCTGGGTCTTCTTCTCATACAGATCTATCCACGCATACATTTTGAATGGAATCAAATGGGCTGCATCAAGAACGCAAATATCATTGATAACTTGTCGGCCGCTCATCATAAATGAATAGAAATCGGCATTTAGAAGAATCGCAGAAAGGCTTGAAACATCCTCGCCAATGTGGATTGGAACGATATTGTCTTTAACATTCAGATGGTAGTCAGGCTGCCTTGAAAACAGCTCAATTTGTACTGGATAGCCGGGAGCAGGCTCGGTAAACCGATAAAAGTGAACTTCTGAACTGCTCTTCCAACCGCATCGGTAGCCGCCTTCTTTGATATATTCCCAGAAAACCGAAGCGAACTCCTGATATCGGGCCTCCATGATCAGGATCATGTCTATGTCTTTTGTCGCGCGGAAGTTAAAATCTGCCTCAGTCATGAGAATGTCGCAGGCAGTTCCGCCGATCACAGTATAGCAGTCCGTGTAGTCTTTGAATTTCTCACGAAAGGATTCAATGCCATTTACCATTTCAGGCCCTCCAGGTAATCCTCCAGTTCACCCTGAATACGCTCATCTGAACAGCCTTTTAATGAGGCCGCGAGTGATACAGGATCGACCGTTTGTTCTGCTGAGAATATAGCCGGATCATACTTCCACACTTCAACACGAGTCACATTCCTGCCAACATCCCATTGCTCGTCAACAGGAGCGAGCGAGGAAAGCACGGAGTCTCCCTTGCCTATGGCGACAACCGGAATAGCTGGTTGGCTCAGCATGGAATGAAGGCTGAGCGCAGTTTCACCGGCAACAGGATAGTTAGAAAGCAGATCAGACTTTTCCACAGTGAGTGCCCTTTGAACCGGATTAATTAGATAATCTTCTGCGAGCATGTACAATTCCTTGCCGGTTGCAACAGCCTGCATTTGGACAGCCTTTCCAAAGGATTCCTGCGTGATCAGACTCATGGCTAACAGTTGCTCTGATGCACGAGAAACGGACATTTGAGTCATGTGGAGAGCCTCTGCTGCTTCTTTTTTAATTATTTTACGACTTCCCGCACGATACAGAAAGTATAAAAATAGAACTTGCGCAGATGGAGACATCTGGTTTGTCGCTATATTGACCTGCTTGATAAAGCGGTTACTCAGAGCCATTCCCAGAAAAGGAAGGTATAGTTGATCGGGAAAATATAAAAAAGGAATGTTTCTTGCTACCAGCGAATCTCGCTGTTTTTTGTTTAGGACAGAGAATAAAAAGGCAACCGGCATATTGACGACAGCAGCATACCTGGCCAGTTGTTTTTCAAGAGCAATGACACCAAATTGATTGGTGTTCTCTATTCCAACGACTAGGAAAGTGATGTCTGAAATCGTTACGGTTTGAAAAGACCGTCCATTAGACATGTAGAAGGGGATACCGCTTGGAATTTCACAATCATTGGTTTTTACGGATATCCCAAACGTAGATTCTAATTGATCCCGTAGTACCGACATAACTATGTCCCCCTTTTTTTAATAACCGACGAATAAAACAATAACATAGAAAGTGTTAATAGTCAAGATATATGTTACTGAGACGCCTGCCCATAAAGTCATGAGCTCTGACAGCAAATAAGTTACTCACCGCGGAGCAGGGTGACAAGTTCCAGCCAGAGCTCCAGTTCTTCAGAGGGGACTGACCATACCTTTGAAAGGATTTCCATATGGTGAGTGAATCCTATCATCAGAAATTCGGACCAGTTTAAATCGCCAGCCATTGGCTGGCGAGTATTTACCAGTAACACAATGACAGCCGTAGCGCTGGCGGAAAAAACTGGAGTAACGAAGAGAACGATAGAGAGACATTTGAAAGAACACCAAAGAGAAAGGGAAGTTGGTGCGTCACGGAGGAAGGCGGAGCGGATATTGGGAAGTGATTTGAGAGAATAAGGGATGGACTTCCTATACCTTCTTTTCAATTGTCTGAGATGTTGAGAACTCACTCAGCATGAAAGGAACAGGCTGCCGGAAAGCGGCAGCCAATTCAATAATCGTTCGGGCAGCTATTTCACTTTGTATCGTGCATTTCGAAACGTTCCTATTTTGACGATTTTCCCATCTTTCAACATGTCGGCCATTATCCGCTCTACGGTTGTAGCACTGATGTCCGGAAGCCGTTGCAGGATTTCGGATTTAGAAACAGGGACAAAGCTCTTCAGCAGAACATTTTCTACTTGCTGATGTTTTGGAAGCCTGCGTATGCTGCCGTCAATGAATTTCTCATCCATCTCCTTATAGCAGGCATCTTCCATTGATATTTTACTGCCTCATTTTAGCATAAAATGAGGCAGTAAATCAAGAGAAGAAGCAGAGAATCAGCTTAAGTAACATCGGCTGCCGGAATTGAAAAGAGGCTTGTTATGTTGTATAATCGGTAAACATACCCCCGGGAATCGGTTGAAGAAACCGCTTATACATCGATATTCAGGACTATATTTCATGAGGGATGGAAACCACGAGATCTGCAGAAGCAGAGATCGTGAACAGGAAAACGGTATGAAGAATCAGAATACAGAGATAGAATCAAAGAAGACCGCTTCAGCCGGCAGGCACCGCCGGATGTCTCTGGCTGTTCAGGTAAACCTCCTGATTGTTGCGATCACGCTTGGTATCTCCCTGCTGCTGGTAGCAATCAGCGCTGTGAATTATCGCAGGGCGATCCTGGATCCGTTTACGGACAGACTGGCGGAATACGAAGTGAAGGAAGAAGATTTC
>CADCPK010000334.1 GCA_902803215.1 uncultured Lachnospiraceae bacterium | reverse complement strand
GAAGAAAATATTCGATCGGTGATAGAACAATGGTATCCGGTATTGGACGGAAAGGCCGAAGAATCAAGACTGGTTATCGCAGACAGCGGGAGCAAGGACAAGACTCATGAGATTCTTATGGAGTTAAAGTCCTCAAAATATCCCAAAATAGAGGTACTGTCAAACACAAATCAGTATCACGGGCCAAAAGTCATCGCACTGTATGATTATGCAATAAAAAACAACGCAGATTATATCTTCCAGACTGATTCGGACGGGCAGACAAACCCGGAGGAATTTTCGGCATTTTGGAAAAACCGTAAAAAGTATAACGGAATATTTGGAAACAGAACAGTCAGAGGAGACGGGCAGGTCAGAGCATTTGTTGAACGTGTAGTGTGCCTGCTTCTCAAAATATACTTTAAAGTCGACGTGCCGGATGCGAATGCTCCGTTTCGTTTGATGAAAGCGGAAACGGTGAAAAAATATTTGTACAGAATGCCTGCGGACTATAACCTGCCGAATATAATGATGACAACATTTTTCGTTCATTATAAAGAGCCGGTTGCTTTTCGAAAAATCTCTTTCAAACCAAGGCAGGCGGGTGTTAATTCTGTGAACATACCGAGGATAATCAAAATCGGGTGGAAGGCATTAGGCGATTTTAGGCGGTTCAAGAGAGAGATGAAGTGATTCGACGGCAGAAGAAAGAATTCACAAAATGTTCACAAAAATATTAGCACTCACGCTTGACGAGTGCTAATATAAGTGTTATAACATAGTTAGAACAAAGGAACGAAGAAGATCAGGAAAGCAAAGAAAGGCTTCACCGGTCTAAACCCTCCGTCCCATTGCTCATGAAACTTCTACAAAGAACGTGCATCGGATGCAACAGGTGCACGAGATGATGATTGAGTAAAAAGGAGGAATTGATTATGTTGATGCCGAGTATTTTCAGAGAGAATTTGTTTGATGATTGGTTTGATTTCCCGGATTTCTCAGATTTGGATAAAACCGAGAGAAAGCTTTACGGCAGGCATGCGGATCGTCTGATGAAGACGGATGTGCATGAACATGAAGACCACTATGAAGTGGATATCGATCTGCCGGGCTTCAAGAAAGATGAGATCACGATCGAACTGAACGATGGTTATCTGACCGTCAGTGCTGCGAAAGGTCTTGACAAAGATCAGAACGACAAGAAAGGCAAAGTGATCCGTCAGGAAAGATATGCCGGGGCAATGCAGAGAAGCTTCTATGTCGGCGAAGAACTGACCGAAGAAGATGTGAAAGCATCGTTCAAGCACGGCGTTTTGAGCCTGAGCCTTCCGAAGAAGGAAGCGAAGGCGGTACCTGAAAAGAAGACAATAATGATTGAATGATGATTGATTGTCCCCGCCGGAAACGGCGGGGATTTTTTTGATTTGGAGGATTTTTTTGATTTGGAGGCTGTTTTGATTTAGAGGCCGGTTTGAGAACACATTATCATCACTCCGGGATGGATTTGATTTCTATAATATCCCGGATATCGATCTCAGCTTGTTTATTTTCAGGGCCGTTAGCGTCAGCAACCCTCTTGAGGACAAGCTTTCCTCTGACAGAATCGATTTTTTTGATCTTCTCAACAGAGGTTTCGTATCTTCCTCCCACCTTAAGCGGATCAGGGACGAAATATGTGATGGAAACGGAGGGAAATGTGCCCTTTTCTATGGTGTCATGGATGAGGCTCAGCTCTCTGTTAAGCCGCTCGACCTCATCCTCACCGGGCTCGACCCTGCGCTCCACGATCCGCGCCTCTTCACTCACCATATCGTCATACCCGGTAAGCGCAGCAAAAGGCGAAAACTGCGCAGCCCGGTCATACAAACTCATGTGCGGCCTGGACTTGGACTGCCAATGCGGGTGATCGATAATATCTGCATATACGGTCCGGGGATCCGGACTTTTTTGGTTTGGATTATGTGCCATAGGTTGCTCCTTGTTCACATTTTGTTCATGGTGTCAGGCACCGTAAACAAATTATGAACGCGTTCACAAATTGTTTACGGTGCCTGACACCTTTTATGTCAACTCTCCCCCGCGGAATGGCCCCCGATTTGCTGATTGCGCTGAATGGTGGTTGCGCCTTCGCGGAGGTTTGTGCCTTTGAGGATGGCGTTTTTCCCGAATTTTTCTTTGAGGAGGAGAGCAGCCTCCTGCATGCGACGTTCTTTTTCATCGGCGGCGGTTTCTTTGGCCTGCTGCTTTTCCAATGCATTGTAGTCTACGAAGAGGCTCATCTGTTCGGGTTCTTCCGGGGGAATTTCATTTTCGGGGATCACGTTCGCGGCAACGACGTTGATACGACGTACTGTCAGGTCGGGGTCGATGATGCGGTCGTAGAGGTCCATCATCACATCCATGATGCGCCTGGTGCTGCTTGTCCACCTGTCGATGTTGCCTGTTCCATGCGCGTGCTCGGGGGCGATGCGCCCATAGTAGTCGGGCTTCACCTTCCCTTTGTACCGTTTACCGGTCTTTACCACCTTGAATGTGGAGTCCGCGACGGAACGCCCGCGATAGTCGTATTCGATACATGTCCGATCATAGTTGACCGTCAGCACGACCTGCCGGGTCACCAGCCGCTTCTTAACCAGATCCAGTACCAGCAATTCGGTCATCTCACGCACAATGAGTTTGGCTTTCTCCGTATCATAAGGCTCCATGAGAACCTGGCCGCTCGAGATACTGTTGTTCTCGGGCTTAAAGGATTTTATGGTCTTTATGTCGGTCGGCTCCCAGCCCCAGGCATGATCGATCAGCAACTCTGCGTTGATGCCCATTAAATCGTACAGAAGATCCTCGTTCGTCTCGCTGAGCCTTGCCACATCACCCATGGTATAGCAGGAGAGCGACTCCAGACGTTTTGCGATTCCTTTCCCTACCCGCCAAAAATCGGTGATCGGCTTATGGCACCAGAGAAGCTCGCGATAGCTCTGCTCTGTCAGCTCTGCAATTCGGACGCCATCTTTATCCGCAGGAACATGCTTTGCTACGATATCCATGGCCACTTTTGCCAGGTACAGATTGGTCCCGATCCCGGCAGTCGCTGTAATTCCGGTTTCGGAAAGAACGTCCCGGATGATCTTGCGCGCCAGCTCATGCGCGGTCATGCGGTAGGCTTTGAGGTAAGAAGTGACGTCCATAAAAACTTCGTCGATAGAATAGACATGAATATCGTCGGGGCTTACATATTTCATGTATATCCCGAATATCTTTGTGCTTATTTCTTCGTACATTTTCATCCGAGGAGGGGCCGTAATATAGGACAGTTCCAGCGCGGGATCGGCGGCAAGAGCATTGGCATCAAAGGAGGAAGAAGAGAAGCAAAACTTTCCGGTCTCGGAGTCTTTGGGGAGAACGCCGAGGCGAAGTGCTTTTCGGAACCGTTCGGCATTGACTTCCTTTACGCGCTGTACTACTTCGAAGAGGCGGGCTCTCCCGGGGATGCCATATGCTTTGAGAGAAGGGCTGACAGCCAGACAGATGGTCTTTTCTGTGCGGCTTGCATCGGCCACAACGAGATTTGTGGTCAGCGGGTCGAAGCCACGGTCGGTTGCTTCAGCCGAAGCATAAAATGATTTCAGGTCGATACTGATGATGACCATGTTTTGCCCCTCCTCCTGTGATTGTGATATTACATCGATCTATCCGCTTTTAATTAATAGAAAGTATAGCATAAGAACATTTGTTTCGCCACACCGATATGTGCAGGCGTAAGATAGTGAGTCGCAGGGGACAGGTTTTT
>CADCPK010000333.1 GCA_902803215.1 uncultured Lachnospiraceae bacterium | reverse complement strand
CTGCACACATCTGACACCCGCCTTCAGGTAAGCACAGAGCGGATGGTTCCGCAGCGAGTTCAGATTGTTCAGCCTCACGTTCGAAGTGATCTGGAACTCCAGCACCACCTTGCTGTCCCTTAATTCACGCAGCAGCGCTTTTCCTTTCTGCGAACGCAGGTTTGCCGTGTACAATCCATGCCCTATTCTCATGTGCGGCATGGGCTGCCCTTCCGCCAGGGCAGATTTGACACACGCAACGCTGTTGGCCACGTTGTCCCGCAGGCTGTCGTTTTCGCCCGCATGTATGCGCACCACAAAGGAAGGATCGTCCTTCGCAATTTTGACGATCTCGCGTATCACATTCCTCAGCTCTCTTATATCGTTGATCTCCTCGCCGATGATATCCACGCCGGCCACATAGGGATCGGGCGCCACCGCGGACAGCACCTGCAGATTTTCGCGGAAATAGTCCCCTTGTATAATACTGTCCTTTATAATGGTCAGCGCAATCCGGCGAATAGCCGCAAGAAAACGAATGACCACGCCCGTCTCGAGGTAGATCGCCGGCATGACCCGATGCACTTCCCCCAGCATTTCGGCCGCCTGCGGGTTCTTTACCAGAGTGGTATCGGAGATTTCCAGATAATAAATACCCCTGTCCGCGCTGCTTCTTGCAATCCACAGCAGCTTATCCTGAAAGATCGTATTGTCCCTGTAATCGGGATTTTTTCGATCCTCAAGCATCTGCCGCACATATCCCGCAATGTCCTTGTCGGGAATGCTCTCTGTCTCTTCAAAAGGTATTTTCTCTTCGGAAGGCACTCCCTTGGTAAACACATAACGGTACAGATACACTTTTTCCAGGTTAGTGAAAACGGCCTGTCCATCTTTCAGGATAGAGAGCGATGCGCGGATCTTCGCAATGTTATATTCGGCATCCTCCGGGTTCCTGAGGATCAGGTCGGCGAAGTTGATGAAAGTATTGTCGTCGATCTTTCTGGTCAGGTATTTTCCGGAAAGCGACGAATCTGCAAAGCCTGCTGCCACCTTTCTCCTCTGACGGGCCAGCATATCCTTCTGCTCGTCCGAACACCGAAGAGACAGCTTTTTGACATAGTACAGAGGATACCTGATCTGATGCGCGATCCCCAGAGCGATCAGTATATCAGGCTTCAGGTTCGCGTTCATGTGCGTATGCAGGTCGGTCCTGAATTTGCACTCTTTCGGGATCCACGTCTTGATGATCGTACGTTTGATGTCAAGCCGGTAATCCTTGGTCTGGCTCATCAGCGTTTTGGATATCGCCGGAATAGAGGCCTTAAGCTCGATCCTCCCGTCAGGGAAAATGTTTGCGACCTTGGTATTGCCCAGCCGAAAAATGTAGATGGTACGATTGTATCCGTCGATGTAGCAGGGCAATATGCCTTCGATCACTTTGAGGCCTTTCTCGTCAAACGTCACCGGGAGATCACAGAGCTTTGCCAGGTTTGTGATCAGATTTCCGGTCCTGTGGTTGGGCGTGCGAAGGATATAACTCATTTCTTCTCCGTCCAGGAACAAGTCGACGATCATATCTTTTTCTTTGTCCAGATAAAACCTTCCAAACCATTTTTTCATAGAATGTCTGTCTCCCTATAATCATAGAAGTCAAAGAAAACCGGAGTCCCACTCCGTGGGCTGTCAGTTCAATATGTTTTTTACTTCAACCGGTTATCTGAAATTTTATATAATAAGACGTGTCATGTCAATCGAATCCGGGTGGGTCAATGGGGACGTTTCTCTTTGGCCCGGTTTTGCGAGCAAAACCGGGCCAAAGAGAAACGTCCCCATTGACCCACCTTCCCAAAGTTTTCGAAAAATACATGGAATTACGTCCTGTTTCATGCTATTATAAATACAGTGTAAGTAGAAGATAAACGTTACCATCCACAGCCGAATTGCGCACTTGCTGCGCGATTACGGCCTAAAAAAGTAAAACATACAGGGGATTCGTCCCATCGCCGGAGGCGATTTGCATGGACGAATCCGTTACTGTTCACAGTCTTTGGACTGTGAACAGTAACGGATAAACATCGGAAAGGCGGTGATATTATGGCAGAAGAAAAAATCGCCATACTCATGGACTCAGGCGGTGATCTTCCCTATGAGCTTTGTCAGAAGGAAGGCATAGAATTTCTTCCTCTCCATGTTATTTATCCCGAAAAGGACTATCTGGACGGAGTCGACATCGACCCGATGGTAATTTACCGCAGGTTCCCCGACGAGATCCCGTCCACATCTACTCCCTCGATCCAGGAAGTGCTTGACTGTTTTGAGAGTCTGCATCAAAGAGGCTTCACCCACGTGATCGCCATCACGATATCGAGCGGTCTTTCCAGCACCGGAAACACGATCGCCATGGCCTCCAAACAGTACGATAAGCTCAAGGTTCACGTGTTCGACAGCAAAAACATCTCCTTCGGAAGCGGCATATTTGCCCTCTGGGCGGCGCGCAAAAACCGCGAGGGCGTTCCGTTCAACGAGCTGGTGCAGATGCTGGAGAACAAAAGACATGATTCCCGCATTTTCTTTTACATGGACACGCTTAAGTACCTGCGTCACGGCGGCCGCATCGGCAAGGTGAGTTCCATCGTCGGCGATGCGCTTCACATTAAGCCGATCATCTCATGTAATGAAGAAGGCGTATATTACACCGTGGCCAAAATACGCGGGCAAAAAGTCGGCAAGAGGCGTCTTCTGGAAGAGGTGCTGAAGACTGCGGGCAACGCCAAATGCTGGATCATCGTGGGTGAGGGAAACGCGCATGACGAGGCCGTCCGTATGGAGCAGCTTGTCATGTCCAAGCTTGCCAATGCCACACATCTGCTCACCAAGCAGATCACAGCCACATTAGCCAACAATACCGGCCCCGGTCTCATTGGGGTTGAAGTTTTCTTAAATCCGTAAGCCATGCTGAAAAACAAATACTTTCTT
>CADCPK010000332.1 GCA_902803215.1 uncultured Lachnospiraceae bacterium | reverse complement strand
CAAAATAAAAACCAGCTCCGTTGTGTTCTTATCCATAGTGAGTACCTCCTTGATGAGTCTCATTATAGATGCCCACAACCCGGAACTGGTCGCATGCCAGGCGACATCCCTCATTAACTGAATGTTGGCTGCCCATATTCGTAAAGGACTTCGTCGATCTCAAACATATCGTAAACCTTATTCTGCAGAAAATAGACGATGATAATATCAAATTTTGAGCTTCTCGAAAGAGCGTATCCGGCAGAGCGGAGCAAATCCTTTGTCTCATCCAGATTCAGTTCCAGTGCTATCGCAAAAGCCAGTACGGTCTTCTTATTTGGAGAATAGTATTCATCCTTCTTGATCTTCGAAAAATGCCGGCGATCTACGTAAGCTTTCTTATACGCTTCGGATTCTGTCATGCCACGCTCTTTAATCATCCGAAGAAGTCTCTGGCTGAACGTCTCATCCATCTGTGACATTAGGTCGTCAAGATTTCTATTCTCGACGATCACTTCGGTCATTGGCTGTGTAACTTTCTTTCTCTTAGCTGTGGAAAGATCAAATTCCGAATCTGGGGCTTCTAACTTCTGTGGAGAATACAATTTGTCGGTCTCGACATCCGACATATCTTCTGTATCTTTCTCTAGTGGCAGCTCCTCAACGGCTTTTTCCTTCTTACTCGACAGAAAATCTGATATTTTATCAAAAAAGCTTTTCACTTCAGCATCATCAAGCTCGATATCATCATTTCCCGGCACATAATATTTCTCTATATATCTTTCGACTTCTTTCATTCTTTGCTGCTTATCCATCACAATCCTCCACGACACCAGTACAGATACTTCTTCCATATACCAAATTAGCATAGAAGGAAAGAATCTCGGTCGCATTGCAGGCGACATTATGCGTTTTTTATGTACTGGCTCTGACACTTAAGATCATAACGAATCGATAACAGCTATGGCAATAGATACTCAGAGCAAGTTTCGCCTTGTGACACATTAACTCGCTTCGCTCCTTTTTGTGTCCCGGCAACTTGTTGGGGATTCCGCTCCCCAAGCCCTCGAATTTTTTCTCAAAATTTTTCATCACCTTCCTGCTTTGCGTCCACAGCAGATAGGAAGGAAGGTGTTTCATTTTCAGTCGCATTGGCTCCGGTTCCTGCCGCTGGCAGTCACAGTCTTTGCCCACCTTCCACGGATCAAAGGGGGAAAGAAAAATGGCAAGACCGAAGAAGAAAGAGCTGCCCGCTCATACAAGTTTTATAACATTGAGAATTACATCAGACTTATATGAGGTACTGACTGCCGATGCAAAAGCAGCACATCTCTCACGCTCCGAATATATCCGTCAGCTGATTACAGATCATCACCCTGTCGTTCATCAGGAAATCGTTTATACCAATCCAGAGTTACTTGAAAAATTACGTGATCTGGGTAAGATCGGCAGCAACCTGAATCAGATTGCACGATATCTGAATGGCGGCGGAAAATTCACGGAAGGAATGGCGAAAGAAGTCTCCGCCTGCATTGCACAGCTGCTTCGAATGCGGGATGTAATCAAGGAAATGGCAGGTGAATACCGTGGCAATTGTTAAGCACATTGCAGTTAGAAATTCAAACTATGATGCAGCCGTTGATTATCTCACCATGCAGCATGACGAATTCACGAACAAGCCCATTCTGAATGAGCACGGCGACCGGATTCCCCGGGACTTTTATCTGCTGGAAGGCATCAACTGTGATCCCTACAGTTTCCATGCGGAATGCCAGGCAGTGAATGCCCGTTTTGGAAAAAATCAGAGCCGTTCGGAGATCAAGGCGCATCACTATATCATCAGCTTTGATCCGAGGGACCGGGATGAAAACGGATTGACACCGGAAAAGGCGCAGGAGCTCGGAATGGCATTTGCCAGAAAGAACTTTCCCGGACATCAGCTCATCGTCTGTACACACAGAGACGGACACAATTCCGCCGGCAATATTCACGTTCACATCGTGCTGAACAGTGTCCGCAAGCTGGACGTTTCCATGCAGGATTTCATGGAGCGCCCCGGTGATGCAAGGGCCGGCCATAAGCATCATGTGACCAAAGCTTATCTCGACTATCTGAAGCAGCAGACTATGGAACTCAGCCAGAAGGAAAACTTCTATCAGGTGGATCTCCTCTCCCCTGCAAAAATTCGGATCACAGAACGGGAATACTGGGCAAAGAGGCGCGGTCAGGCAAAACTGGATGCCGAAAATGCCGTACAGAATAAAGCCGGAATTCCACCGGAGCAGACTGTCTACTGGACGGGAAAAGAACTCCTCCGGTCACGAATCAATGTGGTAATGAAGGACAGCCATTCTTTTGATGAATTTACAAATAAACTCATGGAAGAATATGGCATTGCTGTCCATGAATCAAGAGGAAGGCTCAGCTACCTGCCGGCGTATCAGACAAAACCGATCCGCGCCAGAATGCTGGGGACAGATTTTGAAAAGGAGCATCTTGAAACTTTCTTCCGGGGAAACGTTGTGTCCGTGCAGCAGCACTTTCCGGCAGATCTTTCTTCCTTCGATTCCGGCAGGAATTCCGCAGAATTCCATGCAAAATTCCAGCAGGAAAAGTTTCCATCTGAACACCGCAGAGTCGTTGACGTTTCCGCAAACAAGAAGGCACAGGCAAGAGAGTATTATGCAAATGCAGTAAAGGTAAGCAACCTGCGGCAGCTGTCTCTCACCAAACTCTTTCTGGACGAAAACGGCATCACAACCGCGGACGAAATGAACCGATTGGTAGCTGCTACAAAATCCGACTTAGATGAAAAACTGGCCGCCTTAAAAGCGACAGAAGCTGAGCTGAGAAAGACCAATCTTCTGATCCGCAGCACCGGCCAGTATCTCGCAAACAAGGCTGTCTACAGAGAATACCTGGAAGCCCCGGACAAGAAACAATTCCGGCAGGCTCATGAATCTTCTATCCTGCTTTATGAGGCAGCCCGGAAGGAGCTGCGTGAGCTCTCCGGAGGCAGAAAAATTCCGTTGTTAAAGCAGCTGAAGAAAGACAAGCAGGACCTGATCAGCCGCAAGAATGCCCAATACGACAGCTACTCCTTTTCCCGCGCCAGGTACAGAGAACTCCTGGCTATTCAGGCCAATCGCGAAGTCCTTTTGGAGGATGAAAAGAAGCAGGAACTGGCACAAGCAAGAGACCGTGAAAGCTGATCTGTCCGGTTCCTGTTTTATTTCCGGATTCTGATTTTGGTGTCCCATTTTTCAGACTCATTTCTATCACAGGCGCAGTGATCCATGTTATGATGATGAAAAGAACGCACGAAGATGGAAAGGATCTGAAATCATGGCCAAAGGAGAAAACCAGAAGCTGAAAATGCTGTATCTGGTTCAGATTTTTACCCGATATACGGATGACGACCACTCTCTTACTATGCAGCAGATTATTGATAAGCTGGAAGCCTGCGGAGTCAACGCCGACCGCAAGACACTCTATCTTGATTTTGCAGAACTTGAGCATTACGGGATCGATATCATCAGCGAAAAGATCGGCCGCAGCACCTACTACCACCTCGGCAAGCGGCAATTTGAACTGGCAGAACTGAAGCTGCTGGTTGATTCGGTGCAGGCCGCCAAGTTTATTACCGATACCAAATCCAAAGTTCTTATTAAGAAGCTGGAAACGCTAGCCAGCAATTACGAAGCCAGACAGCTGCAGCGGCAGGTTGTGATCAGCGGCAGGATCAAGACCGTGAACAAGAGTGTCTACAACAACGTGGATACGATCTATACCGCGATCGGAGAGGGAAACCAGATTACCTTCCATTATTTCCAGTGGGACGTGCATGGCAATCAGGTTCTGCGCCATAACGGCGCTCTCTATCAGATCAGTCCCTGGTGTCTCATGTGGGACGACGAATACTACTATCTCGTTGCCTATGACGCAAAAACGGATTTGATCAAACATTACCGCGTAGACAAAATGAAAGATCTGAATGTGATTGACGAGAAGCGTCTTGGACAGGAAGCCTTCAAAAATTTTGATATGGCACGCTACTCCAAGGCTGTCTTCGGTATGTATGGCGGCGAGGAAACCTGTGTTACCCTCGAGTGCGAAAACGACAAAGCTGGAATTATCATTGACCGCTTCGGCAAGGATCTTACGCTCTTCCCCTCCGATAAAGATCACTTCACCGTACATGTGAACGTCATCCCAAGCGGTCAGTTTCTCGGCTGGATCATCTCTCTGGGAAAGGGCGTGAAGATTACGGGACCGGAGCAAGTGGTCCGGAAAATGCAGGATGAAGCGAAACGGCTTATGGATGAATATCTCTGATTGAGGGAGTTTTTTGAAACATATCCTCTGCTAAGCTGATCGTATCTCAAGAAGACGTGGATATGATCAGGTACGGAGGTGTCGCATGAAAAAATTATATTTTACGATTACAGGAACCAGTTACCGCTATGGCAAAGATTTCTTCGAACCAAAGATGCAGGTGAAACTGGCCAAAGAACCGGATAACGAATTTGATAAAGAAGCGATCAAGGTGGAACTGGAAGGCCTTGGCCAGGTCGGATATGTTGCCAACAGCCCCAACACCGTCCAGGGCAAAAGCATGAGCGCCGGAAGGCTCTATGATAAGATCGGAGATACCGCAACCGGCACAGTTCTTTATGTACTTCCGCACGGTGTACTCTGCTGCGTTGACGAAGATTCCCTTCCGATTAATCCAGACGAAAGATTTGAATAAAAAATTAGCCCTGCACAGAACACCGGTATCACCGATATCCTGCGCAGGGCATATATCAGCTCAGGATATGATCCTAAATTTTTTCTTTGTCTGGAAGATTCCGCTGCTGATCCAGCCGGGATGCTTCATCCCGTTTCTCCTGCAGTTTCTCCAGAACCGAACGCTTTCCATTCTCTTCCTTCTCTTCTTTCTTGGGACCGTTGTTGATCAATCCGTCAATCATTCCATAGTCGTCT
>CADCPK010000331.1 GCA_902803215.1 uncultured Lachnospiraceae bacterium | reverse complement strand
GGATATTGCCGCGTCTTTGGTATCGGACCTCTTGTAATCCTTCGGTCTTGTCAGTACCACAACGACTTTGTCGCATCCGGCGTCAAAGCAGTATTTTAACGGGACAGGATCGGAAATCCCGCCGTCATAGTATTTTGCCCCCGCAACATTGTAGGGCCTGTTCACAGCCGGCACGCAGCTCGACGCCTTGATGGCGCCGTAGTCGTCCTGGCGCATATCGGATTTGTCAAAATACTGCGGCCGCCCGGTCCTCGCGTTGGTCGCGACGATCCTGAACACGGCCGGATTGTTCATTACCGCATCAAAATCCAGTGGAAATTCCCCGTCCCTGTTGGACAGGGTTCCGTAGACATATTCCAGATCAAGATAATTGCCTGTCTTAAGAAGGTTCCGCATGCTCAGGGTCTCCCTGCGCAGGTTGTACTCCGTGTAGAACACATAATTACGGCCGCGCTGGCCGGCCAGATAGGACGCGAGGTTGGCGCTTCCGGCCGAGACCCCGGCGCAGAAGTCAAATCGAACATCATTGTCCATACACCAGTCGAATACACCTGCGCCGTAGGCGCCTCTGAGGCCGCCGCCTACATCTATTACACCTGTTTTCAATTTCTTTTCTCCGTTTCATAAGGCCCGCCCCGGATGAACCGAAGGGCGGGGCAGTGGTTCATTTTTGCGGTTTATTTACGCGCCCTTCCGGTGGTCCCGCGCGTAGTTGCTGTAAGCGGCCGCCTTGTGCTCCTGACTGTTCCAGACCCGGTCAGCCGGTTCCGCCCAGCTCCCCGCGTACATTTCGCACTTGCCGCAGAGCTCGTCCACTTCCTCAGGCGCCTCGTCGTTGGTCTGATGGGCGCCTGACGATTTGACGATCGCCCGTAGCTTTTCGGGATTCTCGAGCATGGGGCAGGGCCTCAGATGATTCTTGTTAAAGGGCTGCCCTTCGTGGTAGGCCTTAAAGAGCGGGCTCTGCAATATTTCAAGAATGCTCTTGTCTCTGATATTGCTGTCCGAGAAATGTATGAACACACAGGGCTCGGCGTCGCCGTTCGCATTGATGTGAAAATAGTTCCTGCCTCCGGCTATACAACCGCCGACATATTCACCGTCATTCTGGAAGTCCATGGGGAAGAAGGGGATATCACACTCTGCAGACCGGATATAGCGGATCCTGCGGATCATCTCCAGCCTCTGCTGCGTTGTCGGCATGAGCGAGGGCACGGCGTTCTTTCCGACCGGCATGTAGTGGAAATAGAAGCCGAAATGCGCGCCCTTGTCGCAGAGCATGCGAAGGAATTCGTCGGAAGTAACGGCCTCAATATTATCTCTCGTGTAGCAGATGGAGGTCCCGAAGAGGATCCCGTTCTCTCGGAGAAGGTCCATGGCCTTCATGACCGCATCGTAGTGGCCGATGCCCCTTCGCGCGTCGTTGGTGTCGGGCGTGCCCTCAATGGAGATCATAAAGATCATGTTGCCGAGCCGTTTGCACTCGTCGCAGAGGGTCTGGTCGATCAGCGTGGAGTTGGTATAGGCCGCGAACTGGCAGTCCTGATGCTTCTCCATAAGCCGCAGGATATTCTTCCGGGCTACCATCGGTTCTCCGCCCGTGAGCATGAAGAGGTGGGCGCCGAGCGCCTTCCCTTCTGTCACGATCTTGTCCATCTCCTCGAAAGTCAGGCTGTGCTTTTCACCGTATGTGCCGGACCAGCAGCCCTTGCAGTGCATGTTGCAGGCCTGTGTCGGATCGAACAGGATGAGCCAGGGGATATTGCAGTCGTATCTTTCCCTGTTGGCGCGGATCGTCCTTGTGCCGTTCAGGAAAGCCTCATATCCGAGGTTCATGAGCGTTTTCCGGGCTACGTTGGTATCTGTGGTGTCGATGATGTGATCGAGCAGGCTGAACCATCTGTTGTCCGGATCATCGATCGCGCGCATCACGGCGTCCAGGGCGGGTCCATTGATCTCCGCGATATTCAGACGCCCGGCAAGGGACGCGATCCTTCTGTATACTTTCCGCTTATCGGGACTCCCCTTGAGGCGCACGAGCCTTGCGACTACTCTTTCAAATACCCTCTTCTCTATTTTTACCGCAAATTGATTACGCATATTCACCTCCAAATCGAAGCGCTCAGTTTTCATGACGAAGTGCTCAGTGTTCATGACGAAGCGCTCTGCGCTCATGACGAAGCGTGCTGTGCCGAAATCTGTGTGCGAAATATCGCTTCCGCTTGCTGAATCAAGCCGTTTACGGTATTATAAATTCAATTCGAATATGAGACAACTGTGTCATATCGATGTGGAACAGGGGAGTAGAAAGATGTATCATATCAAGAAGGATAAGAGGAGCCGGAGGTCGGCGGATGCGATCGCCGACGCTTTCGAAAAATTGCTGTCTGAAAAACCGCTGCTGGACATTTCGATCAGCGATATCACCAGGACTGCGGGCGTCGGCAGATCCACTTTCTACAGGCTCTTCGACAATATCGATGACCTTGTCGATTTTACGGCCGGAAGGAGCATCAGTGAACTTGCCGCAAAATATGAAGAACTGCCGGCGCGGGATTTTGTCAGGTTCACGCTCGAACTCATCATAAGAAAAGGGGATACGCTTATTGGCGTTCTGACAACCGGCCAGGCATTCCTGATCGCCCGCGCGCTCAGACGCGCCATGAAGGAATACATAAACCGGTCGATCGGCAATGAAAAGGCCGCCGAGTACAGAGCATCGGCGTTTTCCGGGATATGTATTTCCGTTCTGATAGCCTGGCACGAACGTGGACAGAAGGAGACGATAGAAGAACTTACGGATATGATCATGCAGTTTCTGAATATGGATGCGCTTATTGTGAATCTGAATAAGGGGTGAAAAACCAAATGGAAGGGGGCTGTCGCATTAAGAGAAAAGTACATCCCCGCCTCAAAAATCGGAAAAAATCCGGCTACGGCCGGATTTTTTTCATAAAAAACAGGCCGGTCTTCGCAAAGACCGACCCATCCTGTAAAATATAAGTATGCTACTACAAAACATTTTACAGGGTGATTATACCCTATCAAGGTCTTATTATCAAATCAAACTTCCAATTGATCTGGAACCAATGATCCCGGCAGATGATCCGGTGCGCCTTCTGAGCGCGTGTGTGGAGGGCATGGATCTTTCGGAACTGTACGCAAAATATGGCAGGATCCGAAAAAATCAGGTGACACCGAAGCAGCTGCTCAAGATCATTGTCTATGCGAACATGAACCGCCTTTACTCCAGCAGGGATATCGAAAAGGCATGCCGACAGAACATAAACTACATGTATCTGCTGGATGGAAAGCCTGCCCCCGATCACGCGGCAATCGCACGGTTCCATTCCCTTCATTTTTCCCAATGTTCAAAAAAGATCATGGCGGAGATGGCATGGCTCCTGCGCCGTCTGGGGGAAGTGGGATCTGAGACCGTCTTTATCGATGGTACAAAGATCGAGGCCAACGCGAACAAATACACTTTTGTATGGGAAAAAGCCGTCGAAAAGAACCTTGCAAAGATGATGGCTAAACTCCCTGACTTTGTGGCGGAATGTGAGAGCCTTTACGGACTTCACATCGTGTATCATAACGAGATCAGCCTCAGAACTCTCAAAAGACTCCGACGGTCACTGTACAAGATAAAGGCGGAGGAAGGGATCGGGTTTGTATACGGGAGCGGCAAGCGGAAGTCTCCTCTGCAGAGATCTGTAGAGCAGCTGGAAGAATACATAGACCGGCTGAAGGGATATATCCAGAAACTGCATATTTGCGGGAAACGTAACAGCTATTCCAAGACCGATAACGATGCGACATTCATGCGGCTGAAGGAAGACGCGATGCTGAACGGACAACTTAAACCCGCTTATAACTTGCAGCATGCGGTCGATTCTGAGTACATTGTCTGGGCGGATATCAGTTCCCGTCCCACAGACACCCTGACACTGAAACCGTTCCTGAAGGATATGCAGGAGAACCTGAGTTACAAATACAGGGAAGTTGTGGCGGACGCCGGATATGAAAGTGAAGAGAACTACCTGTTCATTGAGGAGAACGGCCAGCTGTCCTATATCAAGCCGGCAAACTATGAGATCTCAAAGAGCCGGAAATACCGCACGGATATCGGCCGCCATGAAAACATGGCCTATGACGCCGATCGGGACGTCTATACCTGTAAAAACGGACAGGAACCGGTATAAAGTCCAGAAAGAGCGGAAGCGGATACAAGAGCACCGTAACGATCTATAGATGCGAAGGCTGCAAGGGATGCCCATACAAAGAAAAATGCATCAAAGGCAACAATTGCAAGACTCCGATGGAAGAGCGCTACAAAGTCCTTTATGTTTCAAAAATTAAAGAGGAGAAGCGGAAAGAGGATCTTGAGCGCATCCTCAGTGACAGGGGCATACAGTTCAGGATGAACCGCAGCATACAGGTGGAAGGCTCATTTGCGACCGTGAAGGAAGACATGAACTTCAGACAGTATCTGTACCGGGGAAATACAAATGTCCTGGCACAGAGTATCCTGGTTGCGATAGCCCATAACATCAACAAGCTTCATCATAAGATCCAGTCAGGAAGGACAGGGACCCACCTTTTTCCCTTGAAAAAAACCGGATTATTTTGACAGGTCAAAATACTTGAGAGAGCACTTTGTCAGACATCGCAAGATGTCTGTTAAAGTGCGTATAAAAACGAAAATAGGACGGGATGGCTGCAAAAGCTGGCATCCCGTCCCTCAAAAAAGCACGATTTTAGGGGCTGAAGCATATCAAGCTGAATATTTCAGCTAATGCGACAGCCCCTTTTTTTTATTCGATTCCATCATACAGAGATTATTATCAATCGAGGACTTCTGCATCTTGCTTCTGAAAGAAGCCCTGGCCAGGC
>CADCPK010000330.1 GCA_902803215.1 uncultured Lachnospiraceae bacterium | reverse complement strand
TCCTCCTTTCTCTGATGATCAGTACATCAGCTTCAGACTCGCTTTAGTACATGCCTTATTTTATTTTTATTTATTCGTTTTGTCAAGTTTTCTTAAAAGTTTTCTTTCTCATTTTCGAACTTTTTCTGGTTCTTCCGCAATTAGCCGTTAAACCTATACCCAGCCAATATGATCTTCGCTCTCAGTAATGGCAAACTGCATCGGCCATACATGGTTCTCTTAATCATTTTTGTTTTGCTGTTGGTACCCTCAACAAAACCGTTGCTCAGATTCATACCCACGGCATTTTCTATCGCGTCAATATCATTTAAGAGACCTTTTGCAAAGCTCTCCAAAGGCTTGATTTCACAACTGCTGTATGCATGATACAACACATGAGTGATAACGATTAATTGTCCTTCGAAAATGAGATAAAGATCCATTCAGTTGGAAGCTTTCTGGCTTCTGGACTATTTCCAATTGAATAAGAACAACATAAAAAGTCCATCAAGATATACCAATACGGATAATTTACACGTTACCCTGGCATTTATCGGAGAATATGATGATCCTGGCTTGATCACGGAAGTTCTATCTGAAGTACCGTTTTCGCCGTTCACTGTTTCCCTCTCCCGTCTTGGTCATTTCGGGAACCTATGGTGGGTTGGACTCGATGATAATGATGAGCTGGTTTCCTATGTAAAACGTCTGCGCAAGGCGCTTTCCGAGGCTGGGATTCCTTTTGACAAGAAGAAGTTTTCCCCTCATATTACTCTGATCCGTAAAGCGGTCGGACCCCTTCCGCTTGTTACCATTCCCAAAGCGCAAATGAAGGTAGATCATATTTCTTTGATGCGGTCAGAGAGAGGCGTAAACGGAATGATCTATACTGAAATTGGGAGGAATTTATGAGAGGGATCCTAAATAATATCGGAGTTGGTCCGGGAGATCCGGAGCTCTTGACTTTGAAAGCTTATCACGTGCTTGCTGAGGAAACAGATGTTGTTGCCTATCCGGGAAGCACTCCATACAGCGGAACGGCATTTCAAATTGCTTCACAATCAGTAAAAAGGCTAAACGAAATAGAACAGCTTCCCCTCTCTTTTCCCATGTCCAAGGATCCTGATATTTTATCGAATGCGCATGCTGTTGCTGTGCGTCAGGTAAAAGGCAGACTCGACACTGGAAAGAATGTATCTTTTCTAACTTTAGGAGATCCGTCTATATTCTCATCAGCTGCCTTTCTCCTGGATCCGATCAGGACTGCCGGCTATGAAGTCAGAATCATAAGCGGTGTTCCCTCCTTTTGTGCCTGTGCGGCTAAGCTGCTGATCCCTCTGGTTTCAGGAAATGAGCCTGTGCAGATCTTCCCTTCTGATGATTTTGACTTGGCTTTTCCCGGGACATTGATTCTGATGAAAGTCGGAGAAAAGTTATCGCAAATCAAGCAAAGGATTTCAGAAAGTGGGAGAACAGCCCTTCTGGTTGAAAACTGTGGATTGCCTGGAGAGCGACTGTATCCCAGCTTGCAGGAGATGCCGGAAAAAGCCGGATATTTCTCTCTGATGATTGTAAAGTGAATGACTTGATGAAACTATTCCATGATGAGCAAGAATTAAAAACCTTCTGCAGTTCTTGATGAAGACTCGCAGAAGGTTTTATTTTATTGGGGAGAAATTCTTTAATTGTAAAGCGTCTTAATGGTCTTTATCACAACAGTATAGATCAAGGGAAATTTTCTGGACAGGTGTGCTGCTATTATGTAAACAAGATCAACAGATGATCAGGAGGATATCGTTGCATGATCAATATCGAAAAACATACCATCCAGCTTGGTGCCGGAGATGTGGATATCAATGTTCTGGAAAGCCCTTCGGGCGCTCCTGTACTCGCCCTGTTCAACAGCAATGAAGAGTTTACTCCTTCCGGCAGCATCTTCATGGGCTTCGATGGGCGCGAAAGCATTGACGGGTTGATTTCCATTCTGCGGAGTATCAGGCGCACGTATTATCCGGAGCAAAAAAAGTCCTTATTTACCGATACTCAGAGATTTCTGTTTCACTGACTGCTATGGAAGCGGCTTATATCTGTATCGATCTGAAAAGCTATTATGCTTCTGTCGAATGCGTCTACAGAGATCTGGATCCTCTGCAGGCAAACCTTCTTGTCGCGGATGAATCCCGTTCGGATCAGACCATTTGTCTTGCAGTCTCCCCTGCTCTCAAAGCAATCGGTGTACCATCCAGGCCCCGGCTTTTTGAAGCTAAACAGGCAATTCGAATGTATGAACTCCGACATCATACCAGGATTCATTACACCATAGCGGTTCCAAGAATGGCGGAGTATGAGAGAATATCCGCCAAGATCTATGAGATTTATCTGAAATACGTCGCTCCTGAAGACATTCATGTATACAGTATCGATGAGTGCTTTATAGACTGCAGCAGATATCTCTATGCCTATGCTTCGGAGGCCGCACGGCTCAGAATTGAACCAGCCCGTGTAATGGCAATGACCATGATTCGTGATGTGCTTGCAGCTACCGGAATCACTGCGACCGTTGGTATAGGGACCAACCTCTATCTTGCCAAAGTGGCAATGGACATTGTGGTCAAGAAAGCACAACCCGACAAGGATGGTGTCCGAATCGCCGAACTGAATGAGGAAAGCTTCCGCATTCTTCTCTGGGATCACAAACCCCTTACAGACTTCTGGCAGATCGGCCCGGGCAAATCACGAAGGCTCATGAAAGCCGGTATGGAAACCATGGCTGATATCGCCAGACGAAGCAGATTTGATGAGGAGTATTTCTACAAGACTTTTGGTATCGACGGGGAAATTCTGATCGATCACGCCTGGGGCATCGAACCGGTTACAATGGCCGATATCAAAAGCTATCATACCACTGCACATTCCCTGTCCAACGGTCAGGTACTGCCAAGGCCTTATCTTTATGATGAGGCTAGAGTCGTATTCCATGAAATGATCGACCATACGTGTTCGGACCTTTTCAATAAAGACCTTATCTCAGACAATTTTACATGGTGGGTGTCCTACGATTATAAAAGTCTGGAAAAAGTACCAGATTATAATGGCGACCTCAGTATTGATTTTTACGGCAGACTGCATCCCGCCCGCAGTAACGGCACTGCTCGGCTCCGCAATAGAACCAACAGCAGCCAGATCATTGTCCCTGTTCTACTCTCTCAGTTTGACAGGAAGACAGATCACCGACTACTATACCGACGCCTTGGGTTATCAGCGAATGATGTCCAGGACAGCAATGGAGTTTATCAGCTCGACCTATTCACAGACTACGATGCACTTGAGCATGAAAACCTTCTTCAGGGCGCCATGCTGGGTGTTCGCAAAAAATATGGAGCTAACGCTTTGTTCAAAGGAACCAACCTATCCTTAAACCTGCTGTGAACGCCATTTACAGTGTTCAGGTGCTGGACCTTGTCATAGCTTTCGTGACCGACAAGCTCAACCTTCT
>CADCPK010000329.1 GCA_902803215.1 uncultured Lachnospiraceae bacterium | reverse complement strand
TGCCTCAAAGGTCATGGTGACATCGGTCACCTTGTCGGGAGCTTTCTGCGGTGTCACGGAAAGGACAAGCATATCGTCATAGTTGGGCGCCTGAGAGGGATCTTCAAGCTCGAGTCCCTCGTGGCTGATGCGCCAGAGGTTGCGGTCACGGCTGTATGAACTGGATGCATCGAAAGGCAGATGAATACCGTGCTGCTTGCAGTACTCGATCTCCTCCTCACGGGAGTTCATTGTCCACTTGTCGCTGCGCCATGCTGCGATGATCTTTAAGTCGGGAGCCAGAGCCTTGATACCGAGCTCAAATCTGATCTGGTCGTTGCCCTTGCCGGTAGCGCCGTGGCAGATGGCGACAGCGTTTTCCTTGCGGGCGATCTCTACCAGGCGGCGGGCGATGGCCGGCCTTGCCATGGATGTGCCGAGCAGATATTTATGCTCATAGACAGCGCCTGCCTGTACGCAGGGCATGATGAACTCGTCGCAGAACTCGTCGACGATATCTTCGATATACAGTTTGGCGGCGCCCGAAAGTCTTGCTCTTTCTTCGAGTCCGTCCAGCTCGTTGCCCTGACCGCAGTTTATGCAGCAGCATACTACGTCATAATTGAATGTTTCCTTGAGCCACGGAATCAGCGCGGTAGTGTCAAGTCCGCCCGAGTAGGCAAGAACCACTTTTTCCTTCATAACATCCTCCTGTCGGTAATTGATAAGATATGCATACATAATGCATAAATATGCATAATATACAGCGCGCAGCGTATCTGCCGCCGCAATGACATAGGTAATATACACCACTTCTTTTTATGATGCAATACTTATTTCGAAAAAACAAAAAAATCATTGCATAATATACACTTCGGATGTATAATCAAATGACTCTATGGCAATGATCCGGGTGCCGCAGGCATATTATCCGGATTTTTGACGGTATCTCAGAGGATACCAAATAATGAATGGAAACGAAAGGGGTTTATCTTCGTATGATAAAAGCAGGAATAATCGGAGCCACCGGATATGCCGGAAACGAGATCGTGCGGCTTCTTCTTCAGCATCCCGAGGCAGAGGTCGTCTGGTACGGTTCCCGAAGCTACATCGATAAAAGATATGCTGATGTTTACCGCAATTATTTTGAGCTGGTGGATGAAAAATGCCTCGATGATAATATGGAAGCTTTGGCGGACAAGGCCGATGTGATCTTTACCGCGACGCCGCAGGGCCTGTGTGCTTCACTCATCAACGAGGGTATTCTGGAAAGAGCCAAAGTGATCGACCTGAGCGCGGACTTCCGCATCAAAGACATCAAACGCTACGAAGAGTGGTACGGCATCCCCCATAAGGCTCCGCAGTTTGAAGAGGAGGCCGTCTACGGACTTTGCGAGATCAACAGGGAGCAGATCAAAAAGGCCCGTCTGGTCGCCAATCCGGGATGCTATCCCACATGCTCGGTCCTCTCCATCTATCCGCTTGTGAAAGAAGGGATCATCGACCCCGACACCATCATCATCGATGCAAAGTCGGGCACGTCGGGAGCCGGCAGAGGAGCCAAGGTGGATAACCTGTACTGCGAAGTGAACGAGAACATCAAGGCCTACGGCGTGGCGACGCACCGCCATACTCCGGAGATCGAGGACCAGCTGGGCTATGCCTGCGGAAGAGAGATAAAGCTTAATTTCACGCCGCATCTGGTACCGATGAACAGAGGCATTCTGATCACCGCATACGCAACCCTCAAAGCCGATGTGACGGACGAGGAGATCCGCAGTATTTACAACCGCTATTATAATAAGGAAAAATTTGTCCGCGTGCTCGACCCGGACGCATGCCCGCAGACCAGGTATGTGGAAGGCAGCAACTTTGTGGATGTGAACTTCAAGGCGGACAGACGCACCGGCAGAGTTATCATGATGGGCGCGATGGACAACCTGGTCAAGGGTGCGGCCGGTCAGGCTGTACAGAACATGAACCTGATGTTCGGCCTCGAGGAGACGATGGGACTTATGCAGATCCCGATGGTGCCCTGATCCAAACCGTCAAAGACATCGCGGATCCTGAGCGTGCAGCGAAACAGATCATGAGTGAGAAACAGATCGGATCATAAAATATCCGATTTAATAAGGAGGAACGGATATATGTTCATCAAAATCAAAGGCGGAGCCACCGCAGCAAAGGGCTTTTCTGCTGCGGCCTGTGAAGCCGGAATCAAATACAAAGACAGAACAGATATGGCCATGTTATATGCCGAAGGCATGTGCCGGGCAGCGGGAACCTTTACCACAAACGTGGTGAAAGCGGCTCCGGTCCTGTGGGACAGGCAGATCGTAAGTGAAAAAGGAGCCGCACAGGCGGTCGTCATCAACAGCGGTATTGCCAACGCATGTACCGGCGAGGAAGGAATGCGTTATTGCCGGCAGACAGCCGAGGCAGCGGCAGAAGCGCTCGGCATTCCGGCGGACAGCGTGCTGGTGGCTTCGACAGGCGTGATCGGCATGCAGCTTCCGATGGACAGGATCGCCGAAGGTGTCCGCAAACTGGCGCCGAAGCTCGAGAATACGATCGAAGCCGGCCACAGCGCGGCAAAGGCGATCATGACGACGGACACCCGCCCGAAAGAGGTGGCTGTGCAGACGACGATCGACGGAAAGATCGTCACAGTGGGCGGCATGTGCAAGGGCTCCGGAATGATCCACCCGAACATGTGCACCATGCTGAGCTTCATCACCACGGACGCCAATATCTCCCGGGAGCTTCTGCAGGAAGCGCTTCGTGAGGACATCAAAGATACCTACAACATGGTTTCGGTGGACGGCGACACGTCGACAAACGCTACAGTCCTTCTGCTGGCCTCCGGTCTGGCCGGGAATAAAGAGATCACGGAAAAAGGCGAGGATTATCTCCTCTTTACTGAAGCTCTTCGCGAGGTAAACACGGCGCTCGCCAGAAAGATCGCAGGAGACGGCGAAGGCGCCACGGCCCTTTTTGAGGTGAAGGTGGTCGGCGCGGCTTCAAAGGAGGATGCGGTAAAGCTCTCCAAGTCCGTCGTTGGTTCTTCCCTCACCAAGGCCGCCATCTACGGACATGATGCCAACTGCGGCCGTGTGCTGTGCGCACTGGGGTATGCAGGCGTGGATTTCGATCCCGAAAAGGTGGACCTCACGTTCGAAAGTGCAGCCGGAACGATCAAAGTCATCGAGGACGGCGTGATGCTTTCGTTTGATGAGGTAAAAGCGAAGGCGATCCTCTCACAGTCAGAGGTGACCGCCATAGCGGATATGAAGATGGGAGACGCATGTGCGACCGCGTGGGGATGCGACCTGACGCATGAATATGTATCGATCAACGCGGACTACAGATCGTAAGAGGTAAGGAAAGATGGTAAAACAGGAATATCTGGACAAGGCGGCGGTGCTGATCGAGGCTCTGCCCTACATACAGCGGTTCAACCGCAAGATCGTGGTGGTCAAATACGGCGGTTCGGCCATGCTCGATCAGGAATTAAAAGAAAATGTCATCAAGGACGTTGTCCTGCTTAAGCTGGTCGGCTTCAAACCGATCATCGTGCACGGCGGCGGCAAGGAGATCAGCCGCTGGGTCGGCAAGGTGGGCATGGAGCCCAGGTTCGTCAACGGACTCAGGGTCACGGATGCAGAGACGATGGAGATCGCCGAGATGGTTCTCGCCAGAGTCAACCAGGAGCTGGTCACGCTGGTCCAGCAGCTGGGCATCAAAGCGGTCGGCGTGAGCGGAAAGGACGGCGGACTTCTCAAGGTGGAGAAGAAGCTTTCGGACGGACAGGACATCGGGTTTGTGGGAAATGTAAAAGAAGTGCAGCCTCGTATCCTGTTTGATCTGCTGGAGAAAGATTTCCTGCCGATCGTCTTCCCGATAGGCTATGACGATGAATTCAACACCTATAATATCAATGCGGACGATGCGGCCTGCGCCATCGCCGAGGCGGTGCATGCCGAAAAGCTTGCATTCCTTTCGGATATCGAGGGCGTGTACAAGGATCCGCAGGATCCCGGAAGCCTGATCTCCGAACTGAGAATAGAGGAAGCCCGCGCGCTCATCGCCGACGGCTATGTGGGCGGAGGAATGATCCCCAAGCTTGGCAACTGCATCGATGCGGTGGAGAACGGCGTCAGCAGGGTCCATATCCTGGACGGAAGGATCCCGCACAGCCTTCTGCTGGAGATCTTTACAAACAAAGGAATCGGAACAGCAATATTACGAGATGACGGGGAGAAATTTCACCATGAAAATGCATGACCAGATCGAAGAAGCGGAGGTCAGTATCCTCCATACCTATAATCGTTTCCCGGTGGTTTTTGAGCGGGGAGAAGGAGCATATCTTTACGACACCGAAGGTAAGAAGTATCTTGATTTTGCGGCAGGGATAGCGGTAAACGCTCTCGGATATCACTATCCGGGCTACGATGAAGCGCTGAAAGCGCAGATCGACAAGCTGATGCATACTTCCAACCTTTATTACAATCTGCCGATCATCGATGCCGGAAACAAGCTGATCATGGCAAGCCGGATGAGCAAGGTCTTCTTTACCAACAGTGGTACGGAGGCGGTCGAAGGTGCGATCAAGGCGGCGAAAAAATACGCGTATGTAAAGACAGGACACGCAGACCACGAGATCATCGCGATGCGCAACTCATTCCACGGCCGGTCGATCGGAGCGCTCTCGGTTACGGGCACCGAGCATTATCGGGAGCCTTTTGAGCCGCTCATGGGCGGCGTGAGGTTTGCCGATTTTAATGACCTGGAGAGCGTTCAGGAGCAGGTTACCGAGAAGACCTGCGCGATCATTGTGGAGACCGTGCAGGGAGAAGGCGGCATTCATCCCGCCACAAAGGACTTTCTTGAAGGGCTCCGCAGGCTCTGTGACGAGAAGGACATCATACTGATCTTTGACGAGATCCAGTGCGGAATGGGCAGGACGGGCTATTATTTTGCCTGGCAGGAGTTCGGCGTACAGCCGGATATCATGACATGCGCAAAAGCGCTGGGCTGCGGGGTTCCCGTGGGTGCCTTTGTGTTAAACAGAAAAGCGGCTTCCGCATCTTTGGAGCCGGGCGACCATGGCACCACCTACGGCGGAAATCCCTTTGTGTGCGCCGCGGTGAGCAAAGTCTTTGAGATTTTCGAGAGAGATATGATCATCCCGCACGTACAGGAGCTGGCTCCTTACCTTGAGGAGCGTCTGGACGCGCTGGCAGAAAAGCACAGCTGCGTGGTTGAAAGAAGAGGCGCAGGCTTTATGCAGGGTCTGGAGCTTCAGGGAAAACCGGTATCGGATGTGGTAAAGAAAGCGCTGGAGAACGGACTTCTGGTCATTTCGGCAGGGTCAAATGTACTGCGTCTGGTTCCGCCGCTCATCATTTCTCTGGCCCAGGTCGACGAGATGATTGACATCCTTGATGTATGTCTGAGATAATAACGGTAAGCCGGCTGCAGGTTTGTATCTGTCAGCAAGCAGCGCGAGGTAAAGCTTAAAGAAGGAGGGCTATATGACTGTGAAAAAGACAATGGCAAAAAGGTGGGCAGCCGCTCTTCTTGCGGCTGTGCTCGCATGCGGAAATGTGCCCGTCGGTGCGGAGGAACTCCTTGAATCGGGACTGATGGAAGAACCGGCAGCAGAACAGTTGACAGAGGAGCTGCCCCCGGAGGAGTCGCCTGCCGGGGAGTGGCAGACAGCGATCGGCGAGGCCGCCGATCTCTCGTTCGCGGAGGAGCCTGCCCCGGATGCGGCAAACGAGCTTGTGTGGGAAGAAGACGAAGAGCTTACGGAGAGTGCGGAGCTTTTTTCCGAAGAACTTTATCCTGCACAGACAGGGCTTGCTCCGGCGGAAGGGACTGAAGAATTCCTCCCCGAAGTTTCTGAGGAAGATCAGGAGGTGCTTCCGCCTGAAGAGCCGGAAGGCGAGCTTATCCTTGATAAGGAAGAGACGAAGGAAGGGGTCCGATATATCAAAGGCCGCCCCCTCACCGACGAGGAAAGGGCCGAACAGATGGCCAGGTTTCAGAACCTGACGGAACTCCCCGATGTGCCCATGGACTATTCGGGCGAGGACCTTTCCGCAGGAAACCTGCCGCGCGCAGGTGCTGTGGCAGCGTACGATGCGAGAACGGAAGGGCTTGTCACGGAGGTGAAGGATCAGGGAAGGTATCTCGACTGCTGGTCCTATGCGCTTGCTTCCCAGCTGGAAACGTCGATCCTTTCCGGAGAAGGGACAGCGTATGATCTGTCTGAGGAGCACCTCTCCTATTTCTGCTTTAACAGACAGAATGACAGGCTGGACAATACTTCTAAGGATGTCAACAGTACAAACCTCGGTTATCACGGTGGGGGAAACACTTCGATCGGCGCTATGCATCTCAGCACATGGTCCGGGATGGCCTTGGATGCCTCATATCCTTACGGAACGGCACCTTTGGATCCGGCCGCCGCATACGACACGGCTGCTTTTATGCAGAATGCCGCCTTCTTTTCCAACAGCAAGACATATTCGAAGTCTGCGCGCGTGAACCGGATCAAGACGATGATCACGCAGTATAAATCTGCAACGGGTCTGCTTGCTTTTTCTCAGACAGCCTACGGCGATATGGGAAATTATTACAACCCGGATACCGCAGCTTTTTGTAACCCGAGCGCAGGCACGATAAACCATGCGATCACGATCGTGGGATGGGACGACAGCTATTCGAAGGACAACTTTATGGAGGCCTGCAAAGTAACATCGGACGGGGCCTGGATCGCCAAGAACAGCTGGGGGCCTTTGTGGGGAGACGAAGGATATTTCTACATCTCCTATGAAGATATGTCACTCTCCGATATCGTCTGTGCAAGCGCTGTTTCGGCTCCGGAATATCCGAACAATTATTTTTATGACGGGACGGCGGGCCTTTCCCTGTATCGTCTGGAAGAGGGAGATTCCATCGCCGCCATATTTAAAGCGAAAGCCGGCGAAGGCATGGCAGAGACACTCGGGGAGATCGTGACAGCTACGGGCGCCGATAACTCCGTTTTCAATGCGCAGGTTTATCTTTCCCTCACCGATCCTGCCGATCCGACAAGCGGAATACCGGCTTACGATACGCCGGTTGAGATCAAACATACTTATGTCGGAATACAGACCAACAAAGTACCGGAAGTCGAGATCGCTCCGGATACTTATTACTCGGTGGTAATTACAAATGTTTCCGGCAAGCGGGTCTCCTATTACTTTGAAAGCTCGAGGACTTATGAATGGTGCAGCTTTATCGCGGGCATCGATGCCGCGCAGACGTTTTTCGCATCATCCGGCGGAAGCTTTACGGATATGGCGGACATCAATGTCTCGCCGAGGATCAAGGTACATACGAGGACGGAAAGCTACGCTCCGTCCATGAATGTGGGAGAAACCACGGTCAGGCTGGTTCAGGGGGAAGAGTACACTATTCCGGTGAGCGTATCCCCCGAGTTGTACAACGATCCCGGGTTCACGGTGACCGTGGACGACGACAGTATCGTGTCGGCAGAGGGAACGGTCATATCGGCGGACCGTCCGGGAATGACTGCAGCAACGGTAACGTGCCGCAGAGCGTCAAATCTGACACAGCGGATCACATTTATCGTGATACCTGCCGCACCTGCAGGTCTTAAAGCATCTATGTCCGCATACAATAAAGTATCCCTCTCGTGGACATCTGTTCCCGACTGTGACGGGTATGCCGTTTTCCGGCAGGAAGAGGGAGGTTCGTCAAAAATCAGGGGGCATGTTTTCGGTGAAGGCAAGACAACGTACACGGATACGGAGAATCCTTCGGGGGGAATTTATCTGAAACCCGGTGTCAAATACCGCTACTACGTCAGGGCTTTTGTCATTATTGAAGGCACCCGCAACTACAGCGCCCGGAGCGAAATAAAGGAGGTCGTCCCGCAGCTGGACAAAGAGACGACGACCGCCAGGACTTTCACGGGCAAATATAATACCGTAACTTATAATAAGATTGCGGGAGCGGACGGATACCGCATCTACCGGAGGTTGGATGCCGGAGCCTGGAGCCTCAGAGAGACGAGAAAAAGCAACACTCCGGAAGTGTTTACCGATACGAAAAATCTTTATTTTCTTACCAGATATCAGTATAAAGTGGTCCCGTACCGCCTGATCGACGGGGTGTATTACAACGGCCCGTATTCTGTGGGAAATTCGGTGATCACCTGCCCCGATACGACCCGGATATCCTCGATAACCCCCAGGTCAAACGGCTTTACGATCAACTGGAACAAGCAGGAAAACTGTTCGGGATACTACGTCTATCGAAAAGAAGGAAGCGGACCGTATGTGAAGATCGTCACGATTGGGAACCCGGAAAAGAATTATCTGGTAGACAGCAACGCTTTGAAAAACAAATATTACAGGTACTATGTGGTAAGCTTTAAGAGACAGCCGTATGGTGAATATGTACCCGGAAAGTATCTGCTTGGCAGTATCGTGAAGAGATAATGCCTGAAAGAAAAAGGAGGAACGCCGGATGCGTTCCTCCTTTTGCGTGCAGCGATCAGTTGATCACGACACCTTTCTGCAGCATAACATTTGCATAGACTGCCTTTTCGCCTGTTGCAATGATGCAGTAAGCGGTCTTTGCTTCATCATAGAAAGCAAAACGCTCGATGTTGCCTACGGCGTCCGCTCCGCGCTCGTCGTGTATGGCAACGATCTCACGATAGGTGTTCCAGATTACCGGTGTTCCTACGGTGTCGCCCTTCATTACTTCCATAAGGGTGACAGGTTTCTCGACATAGGTGTCGAGCGGGATGACGGTAAGGATGGCGTCGAGGATCTCGGGTACACCGTGGCCGTCAAGTCTTACGACCTTGCAGTTCTTTCCCATGGATTCTACGGGGAAGTTTCCGTCTGCGATGACGATGCGGTCGCTGTGGCCCATTTCACACAGAACTTTGAGAAGCTCGGGGGATAAGATTTCGGGAATTCCTTTTAACATGACTTTATTTCTCCTTTCAGTTGCATTGTTGCTGTAATGATTATACACCGAAAGAAGCGGAGGTGCAAGGGAGGGGAGAGAAGGGAGAGGGCTAATATGATGAAGAAATGTTCGTGTATCTTAAAGACTGCTGCCGCATTGGTATCGGCAGTGCTGCTTGCTGCCCCTGCTGCCGCAGGCCCCCTCTGTTATGAGGACGAATATATCGGACTGAAAAGCGGGGCGTACGAGGGTCT
>CADCPK010000328.1 GCA_902803215.1 uncultured Lachnospiraceae bacterium | reverse complement strand
TGCTGGAGTATCTTTTCGGGGTGCTCATAGACTGCCGCGAAGCGGTAATCATCAACGTAAAAATGAACCGTGCCGTTCCCCTTAAGGTCGAGAGTCCTCTTCTGCTCGCCAAACGCAAGGAAAGGAATATCTACTGACTGTGCTTGCATTGATTCGTCGAGGTCAGGGATTTCCCAATCATTCCCGGAAGCGAAAAGCTGGTCGGGAATCCACCCGTCGTCATACGCTTCTTGCGGCTGGATTATTCGAGAATTATATCCCTCGACTACTGCTTCTATGTTTGCGCTTTCGCTCATAAATTATCAGTTTATAACTTCGCGATAAAATTAAAAATAATTTTTGTTAAAGTAAAATATTTTTTTACTTTTTCTTTACTTTTTAATAATCCGCCTATCTTTCCCGGTCAACTCGAAGTAATTGCACCTGCCGATAAGCCGGGAGTACACTCGCGGGCCGTAGATGTCGGCGATTCCCTTCTGGCTTTGAGTCTTCGGAGAGATACGCAGGTTCGATGTCAGAATAGTCATCCGGTTATCCCTATCACCCCTGTACTCCAGAATCGTCCTGATGACGGAGAGCCTGTTTCCCATATACATAGTTTCAAGCGGCTCGGAGCCAATGTCATTGATGCATAGGATTGGCTCATTGAAGTATGGCGAGAAGTCTCCCGTCCGAGCGATGTCGTTGCATATCCAGTCGGCACGATAGGCTTTCCATGCAAACCTCCCCCTCTGTTCCCTGACAATCATTTCAAGGGAGAGAGCCGACACATAGGCTTGCAGGACTTGTATCAGCACGCTCTTCCCTGAACCCGTCGGGCCGCAGAGATAAAGTCCCTTGCATGGGTCGCCCTGTATATCTATCCCAAGCTGCGGGTCGGTGCACGTGAACGGCCACCCGTCAGCCCATCTGCGGATATTCAGATATTGCTTTTCGTTGTCTTTGTCAAGAACGAATCCCGGCACCAGTTCCTCCCCCGTCTTGACAAGGAACTGTTGCAGGTCTCCGTCATCAAAGGCATTCGGCACTCGCTGTATGCCTAAGTTCCACTGCCCCTGCCTTACCCTGTCGAGGGCGGCTTGGATATTGAGTCGTTTCGGTGCGTTGTTCATTGCCATTCGTCATTTACGTTGTAGATTCCTCCCGCGGAACTATCCTTGCGGTCTGATTTTGAGTCTTCATAATTCCCTTCATATACTTTTACCCAATTATTAGAATTTCTAATCAGCCAATCAAAGTTGCACCAGTTTTTAGATTGGAGTAGAGAACTGCTCCTTATCTTCTCCATAAGAGCAAGTATCGTTTTCTCTTGTTCCTCCCTTGTGGAGCCAAATTCGGATAGGCGAGATATCGCCTTTTCTTTTCTTTCATCAGTAAGAGTAAGAATTTTCGTACACTTCCCTCTCCCATTATTCCACATATTCTTAAATTCTTCAGGAGTGATAAGTGGAATTACTTCTATTTCCATTGGTAGTATATTATCTTTATTATCTATATCATTATCGTTATTATTTATATCATCCTTATTGTTATTGTAATTGTAATTAGCTATCGTTTTGCTATCGTTTTCAATAGCATTTGCCATTTCTTTTTTAGCATTTGCTATTTTTCTGCCTTCTTTCCATCTTTTTTCCGCTCCTTGTTTACCACTTTCTGCCCTCGTTTCGGAAATTCTCTTCTGAGCATTGAGTTCATCAATTACCCTCTTTGAGTAAAAGACACCATCTTCGCAGATAAAGAGGCCAGAATCCTCAATCACATATCGAACAACATCCTCTGTGGTGTGGGCTATATAAGCGATTTGTTTATATTTATCACAGCCAAACTCCCCGCCGTTCTTATAGAGTTGGATAATGGCGACCTCATAGGCAACGATAGCATCATTCCCTTTTTCAAAATGGATATTCTGAACTTTCTCGTCTAAAAGGAAATCGAAATCTAAACGCAGCCAATAATTCTTTTTCATTCTTTGTCATGTATTTTAGAATGGCACTCATGGCATAAGCATACCAAATCTTCAAGATGATTCATTTCATCTCCTTTATGTTCATACGACAAATGATGCACCTCCAATCTTTTCATTGAACCACACTGGGAACATTTAAACCCGG
>CADCPK010000327.1 GCA_902803215.1 uncultured Lachnospiraceae bacterium | reverse complement strand
TTATTTTTGACCGAGGGGAATCTCCACGATCTCCGCCATTCTGGTCAGACATTGCTCGATCTCCCCGGAAATTTCCTCTGCCAGTCTTGAAGAGATCTCTTCGCCTTTTTCCTCCTCAAGGGTTTCATAAAAGTTACGCTTAACGACGCCCTCACATTTTTCGATCCTGTTCTCAAAAGAGCTCCGTCTCACAAGTTTTCTGATCGGCGCCGGTATGTCCGCTTTCAACAGTGCCTTTTCCATCTGGCTTTTCCCGAGGATCAGCACAAGAAGCGAAGCCATGGCTCCGGTAATAATACCCGCAGGACCGCCGGAAATAAGCGCGATTCCGCTCCCTCCGCAGAACAATCCCACTATGATCGAAATGACCGAATCGATCAGCCAGGTGATCTCTTCCACTGCGAATATATCCTTCGCTTCTATATGTATATCGATATCGGTGCTCTTAAAAAATGATTTGAGGCTCAGCGCCCTGTACGGAATGTTATGCCGAATACATATGGGCATCGTATATTCTTCCAGATCATCCGCCACCGTACGCAGCCATTTCGCGACCGGTTTAGCCAGAAGATCCTTGCACTCTGCGCTTCGCAGGTAATCTCCGATCGCCTTCTCCATCTGCTCATCGACATCCTCGAGCCTTCTGATCTCGCCGCTCCGCCACTCGTCAAAAAGCGGCAGTGCGGTCTCTCTGAGAAGAGGCGCCGCCAGCACTTCGATCGCCGCATGGTACAGATCGGGGATATGGCTTTCCACCACATTCTCTATCGTCTCGGATGCGATCAGCTTGTTAAGCTCATCTCTGAAAGCCTTAAGCTCGCTGTCAATTTTTCCGCTCCACGAAAGCCCCCGTGCCACCGCAAATTCCGGCTCCGCACCTGTGATGACGATCGCCTCGGGAAACACCGAAACACACCATTCCCTCAGATCGGGAAGCTTCGAAACGCCGCCTGTCAGGAACAGCAGTTCGGGAAGCTGCTCTGTCAGGCCCTTTCTGATTTCTTTCAGGCTTTCTATAAACGTTTCTTTAAAAGACTTTCCTCCCAGGCGTTCGGTGCCCTTGTTCAGCAGCTTCGCGGCCGTCTTCCCGTTCATCACCAGACGCAGCGAAACCGGTTTTCGATAGTAAACGTTGATCGTGGATACACATTCGTGTTCCTTCCAGTACTCGACATCCGAAAAATACTTTTCCTTCAGTCTTCTGGCACCGAACTCGCAGTAGGTTCTCCAGGCTTCGCTCTCCTCGAACACCTTGCGCAGCTCTTTCTCTTTTGGAGAACCCGCAAGGCTTTCCTCGACCAGAATCTCATCCATGATGCCGCCGCCCAGAGCCACCTCTCCGGAAGTCTGCATCTCCACTTCCTGTCCGTCATTGATAAAGGCAAAATCCGTCGTCGAAGAGCCGATGTCTACCACAAGGACAGATTTGGAAAGTATATCGTACCCTACCTGAAGATGCCTGGACTGACATGCACTCACCATGGCAGCTCTCGATTCCGATACGATGCGGACAGGCGGATAGCCTGCATTTTCAAAAATCGAACGATACTGCTCGCGGGCGTTCATATCCCATCCTGCCGGACACCCGACATACATGCACGTGTTCTCTGCATCGGGCACTTCGCCGCTGCGGTACAATTCGTCGAGGACCCCCGAAGCGAATACACGGATATCATTACGGCTGGCCGGGTCTTTTAAGAACCTGCTTTTAAAACGAAGGCCTCGTTTTACGGCCTCCGTATTATAACACGCGTTCTCCCCGATCAGGATCTCTCCGTTCTCGAGAGACGCGTACGCTGTGATAAAGCTTTTCTCATTTTTAACAGGGATGATTCCGGGCACTCCCGAAGAATCGTCCTTCAGCAGCGCAACCGCACTCTCGGCGTCCCCCAGGTCAAAGCCATAAAAGCGCTCCATCATTTTCCTCCTGCGGCAAGGCCTTTTTTCAACAGTTTTCCGTCACGCACCAAAGCAGGCCTGATCGTGGCGGAAGAAATCGAGGGCATCACATCAAACCATTCTCTGTTTTCTTCTGTATAATCTGCCACTTCGATCTGATTACGGTGTAAAAAATACCTGATGTCTTCCATTTTGTCAAGAGCCGCCTCCCCGTCGCGGGAATACATCGCCTCCAGAAGCTCTGCGTACAGAGCAAGTTCACCCTCCGTTATTTCGCCGCCGGCGGGAGCGGTGCCTTCCGTCAGACTCGCACGAGAAACAGCCCGCGAAATGTTCTGATCCACGATCTGCATCATTCCTTTAAAAGTACGGTAGATGCTTTTTGCGTCGATAAGATTTTCCACCTTCTGTCTCGACGTATCTGCAGGGGGCTTTACTGTCTTTTTCCTTCCCAGGAGAAAAGCGCCCGTGATAAAGGATACACAGGCAAACACACCCCAGAGATTGTCGATCGCACCCGGCATGTCAAAAAAGCTCAGCAGGAGCAAAGCTGCCCCCGCTGAGAAAAGAACTACCGGTATCAGAATAGGAGATTTCTTTTTGCTCTCCCCTGCTGTCCAAACCACATTTTCACCGATGGAATCCACGAACGGAAGTCCCATTCTGCATACCTGCATCATATCCGCCGCCGCTGCAGTACTCACTTCGTTTTTTTCGGACTCGTTGTAACGATACAGAAGTCTGTCCGTCTCCTTCTCCAGGATGGCAAGTGCCCTTTCGGGCTGCGGGGAAGATTCCAGATCGTCTAACAGCTTATCACGATCGTCCTCCAGCAGTTCCACCATTGTCATGAATTCCGTCACTCCTTCTGATACTCTGCCCCCGGGTAATTATCTGAGGACAGTCTCTACTTTGATCGTATTGGTATTGCCGGTGCTTCCATTGATCAGACCGCCGGTAATAACAACGTTGTCGCCTTTCTTCAGTTCCATCACGCGCTGCGCTTCTTTCAGAGCATGGTAGAACATGACCTCGACCGAGTTGAACTCCTCGCTGATGATCGGAAGAACACCCCAGCTCAGGTTAAGCTTGCGCCACGCCCTCTTGGATGTTGTCATGCCGATGATCGGAGTCGGACAGCGGAAACGGCTGACCATACGCGCCGTGGTTCCTGTCATGGAACATACCACGATGCACTTTGCATCCACGTCGATCGCCATTGCGCACGTAGCGTGGGACACCGCGTCCAGATTGCTGTGGATCTTAAACTCCTGCTGCTGGAACTGGCGCTTGTAATCTATACGCTTCTCGGTAAACTCTGCCACCTCGGCCATCGTGCGGATCGCCTTGACCGGATATTTACCTGCAGCAGTCTCTCCCGAAAGCATAAGTGCGGAAGAACCGTCATACACAGCATTTGCCACGTCGGAGATCTCGGCTCTGGTGGGACGCGGGTTGTGGATCATGGACTCGAGCATTTCCGTCGCAGTAATTACTCGTTTGCCGAGCATACGGCACTTGCTGATCAGATATTTCTGAACAGAGGGCACTTCCATAAAAGGTATCTCGACGCCGAGGTCGCCGCGGGCTACCATGATGCCGTCCGCGATCTCACATATCTCTTCGATGTTTTCGACTCCCGAACGGTTCTCGATCTTGGCGATCACATCGATATCACTGCCGCCGTTAATATTCAGGAATTCTCTCATCTGCCGCATGTCTTCCTTGCTCGATACAAAGGAAGCTGCAACAAAGTCTACGCCGTTTTCAATCCCGAAGAGCAGGTCCGATTTGTCCTGCTCGCTGAGGAAGTCACCTTTCAGCAGCTTGTTCGGGAAGTTCATGCTCTTTCTGTCCGAAAGATCTCCGCCGGCAACGACATTGCAGATCACATCCGGTCCCGAAATTTCCTTTACTTCGCAGATGACCAGGCCGTTGTTCACCAGAACGCGGTCACCGGGTTTCAGCTCGTTTGCGAGCTCTTTGTATGTGACGGAAACCTTTGTCTCATCACCTTCGACATCCTCTGTGGTGAACGTAAAGGTATCACCGTCCTTCAGTGTGATCTTGTGATCCTTGAAAGTCTTGATCCTGTACTCGGGACCCTTGGTGTCCAGCATGATCGCGATCGGAAGGTCCAGATCTTCTCTGACCTTCTTGATGAGTTCGATCTTTTTTCTGTGCTCTTCGTGTGTTCCGTGTGAAAAGTTGAGCCGCGCCACGTTCATTCCGGCTTTGCACATTTTGACCAGTGTTTCTTCGTTTTCACTTGCGGGGCCGATCGTACAGATGATTTTTGTCTTGTTCATTTTTCCCTCCTGCCTACTGTAACTGTTTGTCTTAATGCCGATATGGGAAAAAGCCGGCAGCCAAAGCTGCCGGCTTGGAAAAATCAGATCGTATCTTCTCTTTCAATGTATCCCGGTTTGTCAGGTTCGGAAACCACTTTGTCTGTGTGAATGATCCGTGCCCATTTGTCAACCACCTGGTTCTCCACGTAAACACCTTCACCGATCTCGGAATGTGCAAGCACTACACTGTTCTTGACAACAGCGCCTTTATGGATCTTTACGCTGCGGCCGATGATTGAATTCTCGACAGTACCTGCGATCTCGCATCCGTTGGAGATGAAGGAACCGGTAACCTGTGCATCCTCGGTATACTCGGTGGGAGCTGAGTCCGTAGTCTTGGTGTAGATCGGCCAGTTTGCCTTGAAAAGGCCCTCAGCCTGATCATAATCAAGAAGAGCAAGGTTTGCATCCACATAGCTCTTCAGATCTGTGATCGCTGCGAAGAATCCTTTGTGCTGTACACCACGGACATCGAGCTCATCGCATTTGCTGGAAACCATCTGCGACATACTGTATGCGGAAGACAGCTTCTGCGCGTTTTCAACGATCTCGACAAACAGATCTCTGGACATTACGTATGTATCCATAAAGATATTTCTGTCTTTTACATTGCCCAGATTTCGTCCGATCGACTTCACACCCTTCTGTCTGTTGAGTTCCAGAACATTCATGTCGAGAAGTGTTGTATCGGCATTGTCTACTTTGTGATAAAGCAAAGTGATGTCCGCTCCCGAATCAAGATGCTTCTGCAGAAGTTCATCATAATTCTGGGAATAGATCATGTAGTTCGGAGCGATGACTACATAGTCCTCATGCATTCTCTGGATGATATCAAGATTTTCGGAATATGCATGAATATCTGTGTTATAGATCGTATTATGTACATTGAGGTTGGCAAAAAGCATCTGCAGTTTGCCTTTTTTGGAATTGATGTTGTAATGACGGCCGGTTCCCAGGTGCTCGGTGAGTGATCTGGGCTTGCTGCTGCCTACGTATACCTGGATCCTGTCAATTCCGCTGTTGCTCATGTTGGAGACCGGGAAGTCGATGACACGATATCTGCCCAGGAAAGAGAAAGCGCTGACCGGA
>CADCPK010000326.1 GCA_902803215.1 uncultured Lachnospiraceae bacterium | reverse complement strand
TGAACAGATATGCCGGGATTTTGCGGAAGTCGAAACACAGCTGGGATATCCGTGGACCGGAAAGATCAAATCGATAAAGGAAGACGCTCTCATTTATGGGCCGCTGCAGGACGGATTCTGCATTTATTGCTATTATCAATTTGGGAAGTTTTACGTGTCCGGAAGTGAAAATCCTTTATTCCCGGACCCTAAAGATGGAGATGCCCATATTTCGGCAGAGATTCCCGACTGCACCGAAACATTGCTTTCGAGGGTCGATCTTCCTGAAGCCTATGCCCATATGTTTACAACATATGCAGAAACCGGGAAAGCAAAGTGGTCTACAAAGTTTTCACATGAATCAGAAAAGGCAAAATAGTGTGAGAGAATTTTTTATCACTATTTGTAAGACCTGCTTAACGGAGATTGAATGGAGATTAGTATGGAAATCAGAAAATGTGATCAGTGTGGCGGAAACCTGGAACGTCTGCGTATTCAGAAGGTATGGAAATGTCCTTTTTGCGGAGCAAGGTTCGAAGAAGAAAACCGGGAGGATAAGGAGGTTTCGGCAGATTACTTTGGATTAAATGAAGAAGTATTTCTGTTAGAAAATGACCTTTCAAAAGTCATGAAAAAAGCCGGAGGATCCGGCTGCATACGGTCTATCGTTCATTGTATGAGTACTTTTGAAACTGCGGCTCAAGTTGAAGAGTATATGCTGAAAAAAATGCCTTTTTCGGATGATATCTCTATGAAAGGTGTTCGTGAGGAGCATATCGAAAAAGCCATGGGCGTGTTAGAGCAGGTTATGGATGCGGATGAGCACGTGATCGTCTATGGGAATAAAGGCATTTTTTCCAAGGGGAAAGAATACTTTGCGATTACAGATAAGAGAAGTGTATTTGTGAAGAAGAAGGACGTGAAAACGGTCGCACATGAGGATGTGGATTCTCTGAAAATCGAGGATTGCGGGAATTGTTACATCAATGGGGACTATGATCAGGGTATCGTCAATCTTGATGGAAATGGGAGATTTCAGGGAGCGATCATCGCTCTGATCTGCATGTTCTCCTTTGAGATCAATCATGATAGGGAGTTGATCAGAATAATAGGGTGAAAAAGTGAGTCAAGAAACAGGGGACGGTTCCTCGTTTCAGTGAAATAGAGTCAGAGAAAAACAACATAGAAGTGGAACGAGGAACCGTCCCCCGTTTCAGCGGGTCAAAACATGACGGTAAAAAGGCACTTTTCAGTATAGAAAATTCTGCTACTGTCCTGTAGGATGTATTATATCCACTTCCATCAGAAGGGTGGAAGTCAAAATACATAACGAGGAGTGATTCAAAGATGAAAGAACAGCGTCATCCAATTACCGGTGTGATGAACAGTATTGCGGGCGGCATTGTTATTGTTCCCATGCTCGTGGTATCTGTCATTAACACTATTTGCCCGGGTGCTCTGAGACTGGGAGGGTTTTCTACCGCCTTTTTCTCACCTGACAGCACGCAGTTTATCATTGCAGTGCTTCTGTTTATTGCGGGAACACAGCTTGATATTCACGAAATGGGACCGGCTTTGAAGCGAGGAGGGGTTCTCAGCCTTACCCGTCTTCTCATCGGTATATTGGCAGAAGTGCTGGTACTTGCGATTGCAGGGCCGAAAGGGTTCCTGGGTATTTCTGCTCTTGCACTGGTAATCGGTCTGCTGAGCTGCAACCCCGGTGTCTACATGGCTGTGTGCCAGGAGCATGGAGACCGCTATGACATCCCCGGATTTGGTATCATGAACCTGGTTCCGGTTCCCGCTATTCCGGTGATCATGTTTGGATTTGCCGCCGGCGCTGGAATCGATTACATGAGCCTTGTCACCACGATCATACCGTTCCTTCTGGGCATGGTATTCGGCAATATCGATCCTTCCTTCACAGGCATGGTCAGCGGCGCAACGCCGGTATTCCTGTTCTTTATGGGTATAACCTGCGGATCGACGATGAACTGGTCCACGCTTTTCTCGCAGCTTGGCGGAGGCGTTCTTTTGGCAGTCCTCTACTTTGTCATTTCACTGCCGATCACGATCTTCGTCGATCGTGTGATCCTGAAAAGACCGGGCTATGCAGGCGCGTCCATGAGTTCACTCACACCGGTGTCCATTATCATGCCGGCTGCGGTTGCCGAGGCAGTTCCTTCTTATGCACCGTACGCGGAAACAGCAGCAGCGCAGATCGCTCTGGCAGTCGCGATCACCGCGGTTCTGACTCCGTTTATCTGCCAGTGGGTGCTGAAGAAGTGGGGCGGAGCGAAATAAACAGTGAAAATGGAACACGGGGATGGTTCCTCGTTCCACTTTCAAGCAAAGTGGAACGAGGAACCGTCCCCGTGTTCTAAATTTGGGTCACTGAGAACCGTCCCCATTGGCCCAACCGACTTATTTCGTCCCTTTACATTCTCCCGTCACCATAAGCAGCAGGATCATGCCGACGATATCGATCCCGATGAAGATCATGTACGGCATGGTATAATCGCCGCCCGAAGCGGAAAGAGCCACAGCCATGATAATGAACGCACCTTTCTGGATCAGGGATGCGATCGGTGAAACCAGAGCGTTCGCAGCCGCGAAGTCTTTTCGGCCATACACCGAGATGACCAGTGAAGGCATCAGATTCAGCAGACCGCCGATGCCGAGCCCGACAAAGACGATGGCGATATAGGTGAGAATTTCCACCTTGGCAAAGATCAGCAGGAGAAGCGCTGCAATGTAGCTCAGTGCATAGATGGCGGAAGCCGGTTTTGTACCGATCTTCTGATCGAGCCAGCCCCAGAAATAGGAACCGAGAATACCTACGAGAGCCGCGATCGTCAGCATCAGAAGCGCTTTATTCTGAGCGGCTTCGGGACCAATCTCAGGTGCCATCACGCTGACCATCCGGGGAACAAACTGTGATACCACGCCTACGGTTACCATCCAGAGCATACCAAATCCTACCGAGATCAGCCACATATCTTTATCTCTCAGAAGACGTCCTACGGTAAACGGACTCTTGTAGGACTGCATTTTGCGAAGCTGAGCCATATAAGCATCGGCACCATCCGGAAGATTATCCGGGAATGCACCGACTTCCGACGGCTCATTTTTTACCCAGAAGAAAGTGATGATGCCCAGTACAGCCATGATGCCGCCCATGATGATGTGGCTTGTCGATATACCAAAGGCATTGTAAAGGCCGCTCATTATAGCAACAAATGTAGCTGTACAAAGCGGAGCGCCCATGGTCGCCCATCCAAGCGCGATACCTTTTTTACGAGGGAACCAGTTGCCCATGAGCGAGGCAGTGCAGATCAGACCGAACGCCATGGACACAAAAACGAACGCTGTGAGGCACACCAGATACATGATCGGACTGTTTGAAAAACCGAAGACCGCATAGAGAATTCCCGTCGCGATGAGAGAAAAACCGCTCATTTTGCGTACACCGGTCTTGATGATCATACGCCCGAATAAAATACCTCCGAATACAGCAATAATTCCGGCAGGAGTGGCGAAGCCAAGCAGCTTGTTGGAATCCCAGCCGTGCATCTGCGCGAATGCATTGGGATACAGATTCAGTCCATCCGATCCGATGCCGGACCAGAAGTAGTACAGCAGGGCAGTGTAGATGATCATGCTCCATCCCCATTTGCCAAACTTGCTGTTTGTCAGTTCGTTGTTTTGCATAGTTCATATGCCTCCTTTGTCATTATTTGCATGAATTAATTATACTATATAACCGTAGAGAAACCAACATAAAAAGTAAAACTATGATCCGTTACTATTCGCAGTCTTTGAACCGTGAATAGCAACAAACTGTGTTCAAACCGGTGACAATATGCTAAAATCGAAAAGACAGGGGAAAGAAGGTGAAACTCATGGATCTGTTAGAACTGACATCATACGCAGAAAAAAGATATCAAATACAGGAGCAGCGCAAATGGGCGGATTTTCCGGGCTTCTCTGTCCTTTGTCACCCGCAGACCGGAAAATGGGTTGCCCTTCTTATGAGACAGTGGGACACGGATATCGGTGAGGAGATACAGCGCTGCGATATGAAGTGCGGCAGAGAATGGCTTTTCAAACTGAAGCGCCCTTACCTTGCGCTGCCTGTTCGTATGCACGGAGACAAATGGATCAATATTGCGTTTAATTCCAAAACGGAGAGAAGTGTTGTTTTTCGGCTGCTCGATCAGGCCATTGCGTTGGAAAACGGGCAGCAGTATGGGTACACCATTGTTCTTCCTTCTCAAAAACCTGCAGTAGAGTACAAATATCAGGACACTGCCTTGCCTGCACGCAGAAGAAACCCTTCACCGGTGACAGAGGATTTTCCTGAGCGGATCAAGGAAATGCACCGGCTTTATGAACATGATGGAGACCCACATCAGAACAGGGCAATGAATTTTTATCGTCAGGCCATGTTTATGCAGGATTACGAAGATGATTACCCCTGGACGGGTGATTTCGAACGATATTTTCCTACCTATCACGATCTGACAACGCAGCAGCTTCGTGGGTATTTTACCTGGCGGACACAGCTGCGAAAGGGCATTTATAAGCCTATTGCGGTTTCGCTTGCCTATATGTACATCTATGAATTGCTGAACGGTGCAGGAGTATCGTCGCCGGAAGATTGTCTGGAAAAACTGAAACAATTTGAGATCAATTTTATCGATTCGGGATTGCTGGACAAAGGGATGCGCAAGAATCTGCGCTGCTGGACGCTTGAATATGCGATTCTGCACGATCTTCCGCGGGAGGTTGCCCTACAGGCCGCAGATCCGGATCTGCTCGAATATGATAAAGCGCTCTCTGTATTGCAGCGGGGGGAAGAACATACGGACGAAGAAGTATTTGGGGCTCTCTGCTATTTTGGCGGAAAGAAAATGGAAAGCACTCCGGTGATAGCAAAAGATCGGCAAAAAGGTATGCACCTGTTCAGCGAAGTTTGGAGGGCCGCTTCGGCTTATCGGCAGCAGGAAAAAGATCTGTTTACTCTTTGCTTTGGGACAAAGCAGAAGCGTTATTGGTATCCGCTTTCCAATATGATATATTATAAAAGGATAAAACCAAAGGACAGAGACTATGTGCTTGACGACTGCCGGCATTATTATTGCACCAACGGAATGTGGTTCAGTGAGTCTTTTGAAAAGCTGACGTATGATCGGGTGAGAATGCAGGGACTTCTTCACGAAACGGATGCAAAGCTTCGCCGCTATTTAAAGACCGGCCGATATCTGAAGGAAAAAGTGGAAGATGTATGGGCTGCTCCTTACATTAATGCTGTGATCGAAGCAGACAGGCAGGCTGAGGCAGAGGCGGCTAAGCCGAAGATTACCATCGATCTTTCCGGCCTGGAGCAGATCCGCAGGGATGCACTTGTGACGCAGGAGAGTCTGCTGGTCGAGGATGAGCCGGAAAACCATGGAATTGTGGGCAGCGAGGAAATCAAGACGGAGAGCGGCGGGTTAACTGAGATCGAAAACATAGAAGAAGAAAAGATCGAAGTCCGCGACATACAAGACACCGAAAGCCCGGAAAAGCACGAGATGGAAACGAGTGATAGAGAGACGACTGCTGCGACGGAAGATAAACCGGGCAGTGTTCCGCTAAACGAGGTACAGCTGCAGATTCTCCATGCACTGCTTGAAGGGCGAGATCCTGCTGCGATCATCAGGGAAAACCATCTGATGCCGTCGATTGTGGCGGATTCTATAAATGAGGCCTTGTTTGATGAAATCGGCGATACAGTCGTCCTTTGCGAAGATGATAAACTATTCCCGGTGGAAGATTATATAGAAGATCTGACTCAATTGCTGGGAACAGCCGAAAATAAATATCACGTAGAAAAAATATCACGGTAAGTGAGTTTTATTGCATTTATTCGTATCTGTATAAAATTGAACAGTTGTATTTAACGGCAAGTAGCGAAGCGGATTGCCGGTTACCTTTGACTAATAATATCCTGGAGGAAATGTGAATGGCTGAACATAAAAAGGTACCGAAGCGCATTGCGCAGACAGTACTTAACTCGCTGAAAGGCGGTGTCGTGCCGCGGATCGGCCTGCCGTACATCACCGTCGGAAGGAAGCATGAGATCGAAGCGCTCCTGCACGATGTGGATATCATCGCAGAAGGCGGCGCCTCCTTCCGCTTTATCGTCGGACGCTACGGCAGCGGTAAGAGTTTTTTATTGCAGACCATACGTAACTATGTGATGGACCGTGGATTTATCGTGGCGGACGCAGATCTCTCCCCCGAACGGAGGCTGCAGGGCACAAGAGGGCAGGGACTGGCTACCTATCGGGAACTGATCTCGAACCTTTCTACAAAAACAAAACCCGAGGGCGGTGCACTTACATTAGTGCTGGACCGCTGGATCAGCGCAGTGCAGAGCGAGGCGATGCAGGAGACGGGACTGTCTGCGGGCGATCCCGGCCTGACAGCGGAAACCGACAGGCGAATCTTTGCGGTGACTGCTTCTGTCAGTGAGATGGTCCATGGGTTTGAGTTCGGCAAGCTTCTGTCTGCCTACTATCAGGCGTATGTGAACGGGGACGACGAGACCAAGGCAAAAGTGGTGCGCTGGTTCCGCGGAGAATATGCCCTGAAAAAAGAGGCGAAGGAAGCGCTCGGCGTCAACATGATCATCACTGACGACGACTGGTACGACTATCTGAAACTGTTTGCCACGTTTTTCCGGCTGGCAGGCTACACCGGAATGATGATCATGGTGGATGAGCTGGTGAATCTTTATAAGATCCCCAATTCTATCACCAGACAGTATAATTACGAAAAGATCCTGACCATGTATAACGATACTCTGCAGGGAAAAGCGAAGTACCTTGGCATTATCATGGGAGCGACACCGCAGGCGCTGGAGGATAAGCGTAGAGGAATTTACAGCTACGAAGCCCTTCGTTCCAGACTCAGCGAAGGACGCTTTTCGAAACCCGGCGCGAGAGATCTGCTCGCACCTGTGATCCGGCTGGAACCGCTGACTGCAGAAGAAATGCTGGTGCTGTGCGAGAAGCTGGCGGAGATGCATGCGGGGCTTTACGGCTATACTCGCAACATTACTACCGACGACCTGGTAAAGTTTATAAAGATCGAATACGGAAGAATCGGCGCAGACCAAAATATTACTCCCCGTGAAGTGATCAGAGACTTTATTGAGCTGCTTGATCTTTTGTATCAGCACGAAAATATGGACATTGCTTCGCTTCTGGAATCGGATGAATTCAGCTATGCTAAATCCGAGGCTGTTTCCGACGAGACCGAAGCGGGCTTTGTGGAGTTTACATTATGAATGTATTCGAACGTTATGCGTCCTTTATTCAGGACTACATCTATTCCTCGGGCTGGCAGAGCCTGAGGGCGGTCCAGAATGCGGCAGGAGACGCGATATTTAATACAGAAGAGAATGTGCTGCTGACAGCCTCTACAGCCTCCGGAAAGACGGAGGCTGCCTTTTTTCCGATACTAACGCTGCTCGATGAGGATCCGTCCAAAACCATCGGTGTCCTATATATCGCACCGCTAAAGGCGCTGATCAACGATCAGTTTGGCCGTCTTAACGAACTGTGTGAGGAAGAGGGAATCGCCGTGACCCGCTGGCACGGGGATGCGGCACAGTCGAAAAAGCGTAAGCTGCTGAAAAAACCGTCGGGTATTTTGCAGATCACACCTGAATCGCTGGAATCGCTGATGATCAATAAGCACATGGAGATCCCGAGCCTTTTCTATGACCTGCGTTTTATCGTGATCGACGAGATTCATTCTCTCCTCAGGGCCGACCGTGGTCTGCAGACTTTCTGCCTGATCGAGAGGCTGTGCAAGCTGGCGGGATGTAACCCGAGGAGGATCGGCCTGTCCGCTACGATCGGAAATCCGGAGCTGGCAGGAAAGTTTCTGGCTGCCGGCAGCGGGAGAGGAACGATCATTCCCCAATTTGACGGCGGAAAAGAAGTGTGGCGCCTTTCCATGGAGCATTTTTATAATTCCGATCCGCAGGCTGATGAAGGCAAGACTGTCCCTGTGGATACTCCTCTGATCGAAGAGGCGACCGATACCGCGCCAAAAGCTGCCGACCCGGGAATCGGCTATATCTTCGAACATACACGGGGGAAAAAGTGCCTGGTATTCACCAATTCGCGGGAGGAGTGCGAATCGGTCTGTCAGAGCCTCAGAGCATATTGCGAGGTGAATCATGAGCCGGATCGTTTCCTCATTCATCACGGAAACCTGTCTGCCTCCTATCGTGAGAGTGCAGAGGAGGAGATGAAGGATGATGATTCTTTGATGTCAGTGTGTGCCACGGCTACGCTTGAACTCGGTATAGACATAGGTAAGCTGGAACGAGCCTTTCAGATCGATGCACCCTTCACCGTTTCGGGCTTTCTCCAGCGAATGGGCCGGACAGGGCGAAGGGGGTCTCCTTCGGAGATGTGGTTCGTCATGCGGGAGGACCATCAGGAAGCCCGGGCCATGCTGCCTGACAGTATTCCCTGGTATCTGATCCAGGGGATCGCGCTGGTGCAGCTTTACATTGAGGAGCGATTTGTGGAACCGCCGCGGCTTGACAGGCTGCCCTACAGTCTGCTATACCATCAGACCCTGAGCACGCTTGCCTCTCATGGCGAAATGACGCCCGGGGAGCTTGCGTCCCGGGTCCTGACACTGAGCTGTTTTCGCCGTATTACACAGGATGACTATCGAGTGCTGCTTAAGCATCTGATCGAGATTGATCACATCAATCGCACGGAAAGCGGCGGGCTGATCGTCGGACTTACCGGTGAGCGGATTGTGAACAACTATAAGTTTTATGCAGTGTTTCAGGAGAATATTGAGTACACGGTGCGCGCCGGATCGGAACAGCTGGGAACGATCGTGAAACCACCGCCCGTGGGGGATAAGATTGCCATCGCAGGTCGTGTTTGGGTGGTGGAAGAGGTGGATCACAAGCGGCGCGTGGTGTTTTGTACGCTTGTGAAAGGAAGAATACCCGCGTACTTTGGCGATGTGGCAGGAGATATTCATACACATATTCTGGAGCGGATGTACCGGGTGTTGGGTGAGGATAAACAATATCCCTATCTGATGAACCATGCAGTCTGTCGGCTTGCGGACGCAAGGGAAACCTTCCGGAAATCTATGATGGCTGACCGGCCGTTGGTGAGTCTCGGTGGAAAGATGTGGGCCCTGTTCCCCTGGCTCGGCTCTTATGCCTTCCTTGCCTTGGAACGCTTTCTTAAAATTCGCTGTGGGAAAAGGCTGGGTCTGAAGGGTTTGCAGTCCTCACGTCCGTATTACATGCAGTTTACCATGCAGGTGAGCGAAGAAGAGTTTTACAGGATCGTGTGCGAGGAAGCCGAAGCCGAGTTTGATGCCATGGAGCTCGTCTATCCTAAGGAAGTGCCCGTGTTTGAAAAGTACGATGCGTATGTGCCGGAAGAACTGGTGCGCAAAGGGTTTGCGTACGGGGTGCTTGATGTGGAGGGGATGAAGAGCAGAGTGAGCCGGTGGGTCAATGGGGACGTTTCTCAATGAGTAATTGGGGACGTATCTAAATTGAGTAATTGGGGACGTATCTAAATAACTCATTTTTGCGCGCAAAAATGAGTTATTTAGA
>CADCPK010000325.1 GCA_902803215.1 uncultured Lachnospiraceae bacterium | reverse complement strand
CCAGACACTTAAACCCATTCTTTTTGCCGGAATCGAACATCCAGTAAATGGGGCGCTTCTGATAGATCTTCAGGTGGTCTTTATAGAAGTCATTCAAAAAATACTGCCGGATCAGGTCACGAGCAGAGCCGATGCCATTGGGATAAAGGGCGCTGGCAATATACTTCAGGTTTTCCTCCAGCATTTTTTCTCCAAAGGCTTTCTTGACCCACTCCACAAACATTGTCACGATGTCGTCGCTGAAGTACTCATCATCCGTGATCGGCAGGATGCCGTCCTTATCCGGGAACAAGGATTCATACCGATCCGGTGGCAGTTCTATGATAGAAAGGAATTCCTTGTTTTTCTCCCGTTCTTCCTGCTTTTCCTTTTCAAGCTGCTGGACATATTCCTGCCAGTTGCCACCGGCAAACTGCAGTCCGGGTTTCTTCAAGCTATACCGACCCAGCATACAACCGACAGCATAGGAAATAAGACTGCGAATGTCCCTACTCAAGTCAGCTTTTCGGACAGTCACGTCTTTTTCTGCTACTTCTGGGGTCAACTCATCTTGCAAGCCGTATATTTCGATGAAGATGCGGTTAAGTTCTTCTTCGTTTCGTTTCAGTTGATAGAAACGATCGTCACATTTCTTTTGCCACAACCAGAAGCACGCCTCAATCGGGCAACTTACCTCTGGCCCTTCATCATAATAGTGAGCCTTGGTGGCCACGCCATAAGCGCCATTATCAAAAGCATAAGAACCATCAATCAGCTGGAAAGGATGCTGTTGGAAATCCCAGGAAGTTTCAAAAGCATCCCAATCTTCTTTGGCGATTATTATGTTTTGTTCAACTAAATTGTGGACTCTTTTGTTTTCAACGTCTGAAACTCGTATTGGAATCGACGCTATTTGCCCAACTTCAAAAGTCATCGATGCGCTTAATATTTCAGCATATTTTTCAGCCACTATACTAAGCAAGAAGCCAAGAAGATATTTATTATCAATACTTTTGGAAAAAATCATGGAGCCGGTTGCATCAAATATAAATCCGTCACCACAGAATCTAACACTTAGTTTAGTTGAGCTTACATTAGTGTAAGTCAATCCACTTTGCAACATCCAGTCAATATTCTGTGGCCTCGATTTTTGTTTTCCTGTTATAGGATCTCTAAAATTTTTTATTCGTTCACCATTGTTTTCCCAATCGATAACATATTCATTATTACCATACCATTTGCGGTATTCACCGCCTTTGTTGCATGGAAACCACTTATTCTTTTTGCTTTGAGTGCTTATAGATGTATCAGGGAAAGCTATTTCTGGCCAGGATCTTAAAAAAATTGTATTATCCCCTGTTTTTATTCCTTGTTTAGGGAAGGCAACCGTTCCCAATAATTTTCCTTGCGTGAAAGCCGATAGCAGTTGCTTGCTAGCCCAATAACATAAAGGTTTCCCTGGCACTTCACATATATCAAGTAACTGCCGTGATATTATGCATTTTCCTTGCAAGAATGCTTTTTCTTTTTCAGCTTCTGTCGGCGGTTCTGTTAGCCGTTCAAATTGTGAGTTGTATCTGGAAATCAAGCAATTTCTTAAAACAAAAGTAGCTGTTTGAACAACCTCACCACCAATTTCCTCAAATGCATGTGCCCCTAACTGAAGGAGGTTGTAAATTGTATTCTCATAAACAAAGTTTCTAGTCGACTCATAGCTAGACTGAAACAACCATGCTTGTTGAGTTATCATAGCCACAAATCCGTTAGTTTTTACTGACCGCATGTTTTTCTCAATAAAAACTGTAAATAGATCATTTTTTGTTGATGAATATCTTTGATTTATTAAGTTCAATAGTTTGGGAGACATGTTTTTTGAATTAAGATATGGAGGATTCGTCGTTACAATATGATACTTCTGCGCCAGCGCCTGCCCCTGCTCGATAATCTGCAACAGCTTCTCTTGAGTGGCGTCAATGCCCACTTCACCCAGAGTGACTTGCTGTTCCGGTGCGGTCATACGCACAAAGCGCCGCAGGGCCTCCCAGTCGTATTCGATTGGTTGTAGAATGGAACCGTACTCTTTGGCGTCAATGAACTCATCCAGCAACTCCTCCATCTGCGTGGTGGCATTATTGCGCTCGATGCTACTCAAAGAATTGCCCAGGTAGTGCAGATGATCCCGGTTGATGCCGTTGCTCTCTTGAATAGCCATCACATGAGGTTGGATGCCACGACGGAACCATCCCTTATCATAGTGCCGGGCAACCATCATGACAGCGAAGTTCGCCAACTGCGCAGCCCGGTCGTCAATGTCAAGCCCCCACAGGTTGTTTTGCACGATGCTGGCGACTGCCTCACGGGTAGGATAGCCATACGATTCATAGATCTGCACAAGAACGTCAAAAAGATAAACGAGGATATGCCCACTACCCATACAGGGATCGATACAAAAGAGCTCCTCCGGCTTCAGAGAGGCAGATTCCTCCCTGATCTTGGCAACGTATGCCAGCACATCAGGCTCCTGCTCTGCCTCTTCCAGATAGTATTTCCAATTGGCCTTCAGTCTCTCGTGATCTGGATGACCCTCTACCCAGAGACGGCCCAGGCTATTCTCCACCATATATCGCACGATCCAATCCGGCGTAAACAGCTGAGTTGCCGCTGGTATGTCCATTTTGCTGATCTTGATATTCTTTTTCAGGTTAGCAAATACCTGATCCTTTGGCTCGGCATTGTAATACTGGTACAGCCATCCTACGATCTGCACGGCGTCCTTCCAGTCGTCTTCCGGAATGGTCAGCACCATCTGCTCCGGCACACTACCTTCTCGGAGCAGGTTATCCGGCAGCAGTAGCCAGGTATAATCCCGATCCACCAGATGGCATCCCCGGTCATCCGGCTGGAAAAGCGTCAGGATGGGCTTCAAGGCATTGCACATAGTCAGGAGCAGGTATTTGAACAGTTCCTCGTTTTTGTTATCTTCCTTGAGTTGGATCACTGTATCCAGGTCAAGGCCATCCAACTCTACATCCAATGCATTGGTAAGGATCTGAGGACGGAAAGTGCCGTTTTCATCCGAGAACACGCGTGTCCTGCCGGGTAGGTATCCATTGACCTCCATGAATCGCAGAGCACAAAAACGGTCGAACCAGGTATAGGCTACCTCTTCGATGGTCGCCTCATAGCCCTTGACTCGCATCCGCTCTATCAACGCCTGCCGCTGCGTACGCTGAACAGGCGTCAGCACCACACCATGTGTCATGCTGACGTTCCAATTTGCATCTGCGCCTTCCACCTCATAGCGATAAGCTTGCTGACGCACACGTTCGATCAGTTCCCGTCGCGCCCAGGTGGCAAATTTCTTGATGGCATTTTTATCCATGGAGATCGCTCCTCATTCTTATTCAAAGAAGTTAAACTCATCGATCGCCATTGCGATCATGATGTGGAATTCCTCCCGCTGCGGCAGCTGCAGACCGCGTTCGTCCTGAATGACTAGATAGTAAGGCGTATGCTGGTCATACTTCTGCTGCTTCAGGTTGAAGGTCACGCGCCAGGTACGGGCGCGATTATCTTCATCCGTTTTGTCAGCGATCAGCTTTTGTGTGTCGCTGATGGGGTGCCCGGCAGCGTCGGTAAAATACAGATTGTAGGTTTCCGCGCTCCAGTTGGTGCTCACGGCTTCCTTCTGGTAGAACTCCAGGCTGAAGATCATGTTACTGATCTGATGGGAAGCAGACAGTAGACTGATGGTTACCGGCTTGGTGTCGTACTTTTCCTTGTTGCGCTGGTATTCCTTACTGTCGTTGCGCAGGTGCTGATACGAAATGACCGGCACCACCATTTCCTGCAGGCTGGCCCCGCCATGTACAAAGTTCAGCCCGGCTCCAGGCATCTTGATCCGAATGCTCTCACGGGGAGCAAAGCCCTCATATCCGCTCCCTTCTTCACTCATACGAACGTGCATGAGATACTCCGGCTCTGCTCCTTCTTTCAGAATCGCATAGCGTCGGCCATACTCGATGCTTTGATCCGTAAAGGAGGCTTTGCCCACCTTGTCGGTTTCAGATAGGGGATCGTGGGTATACAGGAAGCCATGATCCGCCGTGATCAGAATATGGGTACCGTTCATGTCCCCGGTGATCTTCTTCACAAGACCGTGCAATTCCCGGATCGCCGTATCGCAGGCGGTAAATACATCGGCCTCGTTGCCGTGGCTGGATGCGTCCACCCGGTCATGGTAAATATAGATGACCTCCATGCCTGCGATCAGGTCACGGACTTCCTTTTGCTTCAGGCTGATAATTTCCTCATAGCGTACTGCAATGCTCTTAGGGTTCCGGGCCTTGAGGATCTTATCTCGATAATTGCTGTCTGTAGGAACTCCATCAGCCAGCACCTTCACAATGCCGTTTTCCGTGCTGATCGACAGTTCGTTATGGGGCAAAAGAGCCGCCATGCCAAACTTGGTAATGGTGGGGAAAATACCCTGCATGCTGTCCAGGCTAACCTTTGCTTGCTGCTCACGTTTCAGGACATCGACGAGGCCGGAAGCCACTTCATAGCGCAGTGCATCAGAAATAACGACAAAGGTCTTGGATCGTTCTGGACGACCTGTTGTGGGACTTTTCCTAACAACAACCCGGTTCTTATAGAAATCCACCTGCCGAGGGATGCCGCGCACATAGCCCAGATCCTTCAGATCGTTTTCGCTGACATTTGTCCAGTTTTCGCCCAGCTCCTTCATGAACCAGTTTACATAGAGCTTTTCCACCTGATCCGCCACGTGGGCAAATAAGTCGGTAATTGTTTCCTTATATCCCTTCAGGCTCTCACCATAAGCTACATGGAATAGCCGATAGAAGGTGTCCATGCGATAATAATCCTCGGTGTAAGCCTTCCAGGTCTTCTCCGGCAGCGGCTCATGGAATCCGGCAGCGTGCTCCAGATAGAAGCCTTGCATGTTGGCCACTTGCAGCAGGCCGTCATAATAGATACCCACCGCGTTATACCAGACGCAGGTGCGGCGCTTCTGTACGGCAGTGGTAATGGTATCAATGTCAATGATTTCGTTTCCGATATCACGCATGAGACGAGCCAGGATCACTTCATTGATGCAGGGGAAGCACTCAGTTTCCAGCAAATCTGAAAGCGGCAGCTTTTCAAACCGGTTAGGCAGATGAAGCTCTTCCTCCACCTGACGTGCGACAGTATAGAGGCTTTGTTTTTCATCTGAATGTAGCCACTCGGATACCAAATCATAGCATCGCGCCTGATGCGGAAGAGATATATACCGTTCCAGTCCGCCCAAGTCCTCTGCCTTCATGGTGCGGGTAGTCGCTGTCAACAGGACATGAGATGCTACCCGAAGTAGACTAATTTTTTCTTCGTTATAACCAGACGCGCTAGCAACCAACTGCCAGAAGGCATCCTTCGCGCCGTAGTCCACCAGAGATTGATAGACCTCGTTTGTCTCCAGATCCAGACCAGCTTCAAGCACAGCCTTAATGATGGCGTTTGGCTGCGGCTGCTTGACGCCGGCAATTGCGCCCATGACAGCCAGATGCACCTGCGCAGGTGTATTGATGGTTGGCATCGAGGCGATCTTTGCCCGGCGGGCCTGGGCATTGAAGAATTTCCGATACCGTTTCACCAGACTGCGCATCTGCTGGTTATCAAACAGGTGCATCTCTGACATCCACTGAGAAATCAGATCCGTACGGTAAGGCTCTCCGCTGTACAGCTGAATATCCAGCAGCCAATTATCCTCCAGCTTTTCATAGGACACCGGGCAATAAATCACATAATTGCCATAGGGATCATCATGTCCCAGCAGCTTTTTGACCGTGAACAGATTGCTACCCGTCAACTGCATCAGCTTGGCATTCTCCAATTCAAAGTCATCCAGCTTATCCGCATACTCGCGCTCTTCGTCCAGCCAGAAGATCACCCTCCGTTTGTAGTAAGGCGGTAACGGCTGAGCGAAGCGCTTATTCAGTTCGGAGACCACTTTTTCGGTATCCATCGGTTTCTTTCCTTTCAGCAGAGTTTTCCTGTATTATCACAATTTTTTAGAGGCCAAGTAGTAATAATACATCATGTTGCCTGTTCCTTGTTTCCTTACATCTTTAGCATGGTCGTGAGCCTGAACCCAGAGATTAACCGTTTTCAAAAATCCTTGGGCTGCTTCCTTGGAAAAGATGGCTAATGACACTCCGACCAACAGTTGCCGAAAGAAGCCGGATAAGCTCGAAGATGTTGTGATTGCTGTTGCTATTCCACCTACAGCCCAACCAGCATCCCTGCGAATCTCCTCATCTGCGAGTACTTTCCTTCCAAAATTCTTCAAAGTGCTTGTCTGAGTGAATAATTCATTTAGCTCAGCTACTTGTGGAGCAACTTCAGTATCATACATTTTCAGACACTCGCTTTGAAACCCATTATCCCAAGGCAAACAAGAGATTTTTTCCGAATAACCATATACGGCCTTGCGAAATCTGCTTAGCGGACCAGCGTTTTGCAGACGAAAGTCCGCCAATTCATCATAAGAAGCTCCTTCCAATGTCGGGAGTGTCATTAGTATTCTTGTCGCTACGCCCGCGTGCCGAAGAACTTCAGAGTCTAGCTTGCTAAACTCAATAAGTTTCGTCTGGGCAATTGGACGTAAAATTCCAATACTTGCCTCGTCAAACAAAGGGTAGGTATTAGTAGCATAGATGGCATTCATTATGCTTCCCAGATAACCTCCAGCCATCTCGCTCGCATTAAAGTCTTGCATCTGATAGTCAAAGATTTTAACCCAGTTTTTTTCAACCAACATCTGCAATTCTGCTGATGAAGGCTGATTGAAGAGCTTACTCATTGCCGCTGTAAGTTTAGCCTGGATTTCTTTCTTTGCGAGATTTACTTTTAACTGAGCCTGAATTTCTGCTGTTGTGCGATGCTTCTTTTTCTCCAAAATCGGAGTGAAGATCTTTAATTGCTCCTGTGCATACTCTAGTTGCTTTGTAACCTCGTCTTTGTTAGGGAGTTCGACAGATTGAATAAAAGGGATCAATTCTTCAAGCAATAAGTCAAGAGGTTTTCCACTATCCAAGATGCTAGGGAGATACTTGAAAACGACATATTCTGTCAGGCCGATGAGTTCAATCTCATCGGCATAGAGCATGGAGCTTTTTATTAATCGAAGTTCTTTCTCAAACTCTTGAAAATTTGAAACTGCGCCAATTGTAATCTTCATCCATTTCTCCTATTACTTAATGGGTGCCAATACGTCCTGCAGTTTTGCGTAGTTCACCTTCACACCATCGTCCAGATCCAGCGGGAGCATCATATCGGCGTAGTGATGGATTTTCTCCTCATACTTACGAAGCTCCTCTTCTTGATCCTGAATCTTAACCAACTGCTTTTGCAAACGTACCCGTTCGGAGCCGCTGGCGGTTTCCATGCGATGTGCGAGATCCTCCGTAGCGGTACGGTAACGAGCCTGCATCTCATGGACATAGTCCGTGCGTACACGGGCAACAGTGTCCGGACGATAGCGGTGAAGATAGATCAAGCACTTGAAGCTATTCTTCTTACCCGCGTCAAACATCCAGTAGATGGGCCTCTTCTGATAGATCTTCAGGTGATCCTTATAGAAGTCATTCAGAAAATACTGCCGGATTAGTTCACGTGCCGTGCCGCCACCATTCGGATAAAAGGCGGACGCAATGAACTTCAGGTTGTCTTCCAGTTCATTCTGGCCAAAGACTGTCTTGATCCAGTCCACAAACATGGAAGCCACGTCGTCAGAGAAATACTCGTCATCGGTGATGGGCAACACGCCGTCCTTATCTGCAGGATAGGTCACATACTGTGCCGCATCCCATTCGCCTCCTGCATAGACCAGTCCAGGCTTATCCAGCGAGTATCGTCCCAACATACAACCGACAGCATAGGAAACCAAGCTACGAATATCGCGGCCTAAATCGGCCTGACGAACGGTCACATCCTTATCGGGTACTTCTGGGGTCAGTTCGTCTTGCAAGTTGTATATGTCAATGAAGATGCGGTTGAGCGCTTCTTCGTTGGCTTTAAGTTGCTGGAAGCGCTTATAGCATTCTAGCTTCCATAAATAGAAAGCGATTGTAATCGTCCCGCCTAAATTGCTTGTTTGAGCATTGATCTTTTCAGGCAATCCAATAGTATCTGGATCAAGATGTTGTTCCTTATACCAATTAAGAACAGGAAGAATTGCATCCGCATTATGGCGATCACGTATCCAGCGGACAATGGGATGGACTTGAAAGTCCCATGAAGTTTCAAAAGAATCCCACTCGTCTTTACAAGTCTCAATGTTTTCCTGCACCATTTTTTCAATACATGGCCTCAGTTCAGGTTGAATCAGTACAGGTATATTCGCTATATCACCGCACTGGAAATTAATCGTTGGTGCAAGTACACTCAAAATCTTCATAACAACATTTGTGTTACATAGAGCCAGGAGGTAAAGCAAGTAGTCTTCTGAAAAGCAACTCATACCTGCTACATCAAATAGATGACCGCATGGCTTATATCTAAAGGCTGCAACAGATGAAGATATTAGAGACCAACTAAAGCACTTCTTAAAATAATAAGATGGATTCCGCAATACTGCTTTTTTGTCGTTCCTTAACTCATATCCATCATCAAGCCAATTAACTACAAAGTCATTATTACCATACCACTTTCGATAATCTCCACCTTTGTTGTATGGGAACCATTTCTTTCCGCATTCTTTTGCTTGTTCATGAGACGCACAATCTGTAATAATCTTGTTAATATTGACCTCATACCACAGACGAAGGTAATAATTATTGTTTGCTGTAGCAATTCCTTGCTTTGAGTCAGCAATACTACCTAAAGGTATGCCTTGTTGAAAAGCGTTTATAAACTGATCTGATAGCCAATATGCAATTGGCCTTCCTGGAATATTCGAATACCGACTTTGCTTTGAATGATACAAATATGTACATTCCGTTGATGAAATAGCTTCAAGATACTTGATTTCTTGAATATCTGCACCGTAAAAATCGTTCAAACGAATGTAGCACCCAGAATAATCTTGACTAAAGCCTTTTCCTAAAATGAAAGTACAAATTGGTACGTATGCAGAATCGAAGAAAGCATGATACTCCGGTTGAATTAGTGATATTATTGAACTTTGATTTAGTATGCCCTCCCGAAATTGTTCAAAAGTAGTAAGGAACATCCAAGTATATGATGTCATTAACCCCATAAAACCATATGGCAAACACATCTGATTAACAGCATCGACAAACACTGTACAAAGATCACTTTTGCTGGCTGGATATGCATTCTTGACATATGATGCCAATAATGCACTCATATTAGCAGCCCCCATATACGGCGGATTCGTCACTACCACATGATACTTTTGCACTAATGCTCTCCCTTGCAGAATCATTGGCTTCAGCTTTGTCATAAGGCTTGTTGCGTCTGCCTGTGCAACAAAGTCCATCAACTCCGCATTCTGCTGCATCTCATCCAACGCTTTTTCGAGCATACTAAGATCCTCCAGCGTAACATTTGGCTGGATAGTGCTTCCGTATTCCTTGGCATCGGCAAAGCTTTCAAATAGAGACTTTGCCACTTTGATCGCCTCGTCTTCAAACAACGACGGATGATTGATAAAAGCCTGCCGCATCTGGCGTTCAAAAGTCGGCCAGTCACCGCTGTCCTGCAGAGCAAAGACGTGCGGTGCGATCCCTCGACGGAACCAGCCCTTGTCATATTGCCGTGCCTTCATCATGACGGCAAAGTACGCCAACTGTGCAGCACGGTCGTCGATGTCCAGACCCCAGAGGTTGTTGCTGACAATGCTGGCCACAGCATCCCGGGTCGGATAACCATAGGCCTCATAGATCTGTATCAGCACATCAAAGAGATAGACGAGAATGTGTCCGCTACCTGAGCAAGGATCGATGCAGAGGATATCCTCCGGTTTCATCTGGGCATACTCGCCCCGGATTTCCTGAAGCTGCACCTGAACCGCTGGCTCCTGTTCTGCTTCCTCAAGATAGTACTTCCATCCCGCCTTCAGGCTGTTATTCGGGTGTCCCTCAACCCAAAGCCGACCGAGACTGTTCTCAACCATATACCGGACGATCCAGTCCGGAGTAAACAACTGAGTCGCTGCAGGAATATCCTTCTTGCTGATCTTGATGTTCTTCTTCAGATTGGCAAAAACCTGATCCTTGGGCTCTGCATTGTAATACTGGTACAGCCAACCGATGATCTGTACCGCATCCAGCCAGTCTTCCTGCGGTATCATAGTGGCAAGCTGCTCCAGCACAGACCCTTCCCGCAGCAGATGCTCCGGGAACAGAAGCTCGGTGTAATCATCGATTCTCTGGAACATGCCGGGCAAAATCGCACTTAAATGGTTGCAGAGAGTGATCAGCAGATACTGATACAATTCTTCCGTCTTGTTGGTTTCCTTGAGCTCGATGATCTTGTCCAGATTCAGATTCGTCAGTTCCAGATTCAGGGCATCAGACAGTATCTTCGGCTTGAAGGCATTTTGCTCATCCGTGAAGGCACGAGTGTGGCCAGGCAGATAGTCATTGACCTCCATAAAACGCAGGGCGATGAAGCGGTTGAACCAGGTATAGGCAACTTCCTCCATGGCCTGCTGATAGCCATCACGCCGGATCAGGTGGATCAGTGCTTGCCGCTGGCTTTTTTGCGCAGGGGTAAGTACTACACCGTGAATGTTCTCGGCGCGTTCGTCGATGATTTCCTTTTCTGTGATGCCGTACTGTTCTGCCTTCTGGGACACACGAGCGATCAGCTCACGCCTTGCCCAGACAGCATATTTTTTTATGGCATTCTTATCCATGGAGTCTATGACCTCCTGACAGTTACTCTTGTTCAGCTGAATCCTGGGATTCTTCTTCGTCACCGCTGATGACAAAATCAGCTTCATCTACCGTGATGGGCTCTTCTTCGGACTTCAATTCTTCCTTGACCACCATTTCGATGTCGAATTCGCCATCCATATTCTTTTTGAAAACGTCCGCTAAACGATTTCCCATTGGCTTAAAGGTAAAATAAGTGATGCCCGCCGAGAAGAAGCCGCCAATAACCGGCACAGCCTTTGTCACCGCTTTTCCGACGGATTGTTTGGTGATTTTGACCCCGATCCAGGCAGCAACCTTCTTGAGTAGTGGATACCATGCTGTTTTAGTCAGTGCCCTTGCAGCGACCTTTTTGCCCATAACTTCCGCCGCTTTCTTGGAGGTAGCCACCAGCAAGGACGCAGCACCGCCAGCACCAAGCATGACACCCAAATATGCGACGATCCTGCCCTTTGTCTGCTCGTTGACATCGCTGTGACCGCCGCTGAACAATTCGTCCTCACCGAAAAGGTAAGCAAGCTGTTGAGCCAGGTTCAGTGCAAAGCCAAAGTACTGCGTCAGATCCGCGCCGCCAGCTGCAATCGCCACTGCAATATTGCTCGGCAGACCTGCCACAAATGACGCAATGGAGGTAGAATTGGTACTAGCTTGAATAATTTCATTGGCTTTCTTGCGCAAAGAATCCGAAGTGAAAACCGCCTGCGGTCCTTCGGTAAGAATACGTTCCAAATGCTCAGATTTCTTGAAGGTATTCCTCAAAAACTCCTCGCGGTTAACACGCACAAGCGGTAACTGAGACAGGGTCGTTATCAGGTTCATGGTTGTGTTGTAACCCTTATTGGCCTGCTCGCTCATCATCGCCACCACCCTTATCGTTATTATTTCACGTCTACAATATCCACACCGTTCAGCGCATTCTTCAGCTTGACACGGATTGCTTCCACATAAGCATCAATGTCTGCTTCACTCTGCAGGCGCTGTGCCGGGAAAGTATAATTGCGGTAGACCTGCTTGATGCGTTTCGTGGGCTGCGGCACAGGGCCGGGACCGGGCACCGGAGGCTTTGGGGGCTTCGGTGTCGGATGCAGATAGCAGTTGATCTTTTCAACAATGTCATCCGTATAATCTTGCATCGGCTGCGCCATGCCATCCAGTAGTGCCAGACTCGTCAGTTCCTTTACCTTCTCGCGCCGACCAACATAATACGCATCCGCTTTGGTCAGATAGTTCTTTAGCTTATCGTCCGTGGGATTGATGCCTATCAGTTCATGCACAGCGGCCATGCCTGCGGTAATCCGTGCCTGCAGGTCTTCACGCTTTGCAGCCAACAGCTGATCATGAACAGCAGTTACAGTGGCTATATGTGTATTAAGCTCCGGAATGCGGTTGTAACGATACGGTCCCTGCTGCGGGATCATCAGGATCAGGCGGATCTCGCACAGTGCCTTGTGCGCACTCTCATTCTCATCCACATATTCCTCATCATTCTTGATGTCTTCCAAGAATCGGGTAGCTCTGTCGAATGTATCGACCTGCGTAGCAAAGAAAGACTCTACGCGGCCCATATCGTCCTTCATGTCATCCAAATCGCCCTTGCGCTCCAGAATGCGACTGATCAGAGCAGAGTTATCCTTCTGCTGAGAAAGGATATCCGCATTCAATGTCATTGCTTTGGAGAGTGTGAGATAATCTGGGTACTTCTGTCCCAGATAGCGAGCATTGAGCTCCTCATAGTGCTTCTTTTGCTCGCTAAACTTCTCAATAATGAAATGGACAAGGCCGTCTTCATCTTCCGGTATACTCAAGATATCAAAGTAATCCTGCAGGTAGCTGCGCACAGCGTTCAACTGTTCCTTTGCGATGATATGGCGCATGCTGATGGACGTTTTGCCGGTTTCTGTTTTTTTACGGAGGAGATCTGGTAGCTTTGGATTATCCGGCTGAATGGTAGCACCAGCGTACTTGATCGTGACCCTCTGGTCAAAGATCAACTTAGCAACAACGGCAGCGATATCGATTTCACGCCAGCCATAAGGAATATCGCTGAACCATTTTTGAATGTCCGCCATGGAGGTGGGCATCTTTTTCTTGTCCTGAATGGCAAGGCGTTCGTAAATCGCATCGGCAGCTTCCTGGTTGTGCTGCATGCCATAGGCAAGACCGTCGTTGGCAGTGCCGTTTAACACAGCGATCACGTCGGCATCTGAATCGGCGAACCGGGTGATCTTGTCCAACTCGCCATACACATGTGTGACCAGGTATTCCAGTGCCTTATCGATTCTCGTTCTAGCCTCACCGCCGTGCAGATCCAGCTTTTCGCCATCCGCATAGAAGGTGCCTTCCTCGATTGCCTGACGAATCTGCTGTTCAGCACGCTCTTCCAGACGGGTTGCTTCCTCCTGTTGATCCCGGATTATATCCTGTACGGATTTGGGTTTCTGAGTAAGGTTCTGGCCCTTCACATACTGCCGGATCTTCATGGCGCTTTCCAGTGCCTTGAAGTAGTCCGTCTCCGCCAGCACAACGACAACTTCCTTACCCTTACTCTCAGTCATGAGCCGGAAGTCGCCCTTCATATCATCGGGAGTGGCATCGGTCAGTACACGCAGACGCATACCACCGGTCAGTACACCAATAGCATGTCCATCCACCAACTGATCAAAGGGGAAGTCAGACTTTCCAAAATGGAACTTTTTATTGGTGTAGATGCCGCCGTAGATAATACTGCCGATACGCTCGGAGATTTTTGCGGTATCCACAGGAGTATTGGAAATTTCACGCTGAATATCCTGTTCCTCATCGGTCAGGAAATTGTACTGATCCGCATGCCGGGCAATGTAATTCTGGCTCATCAGGCGATCCAGGCTGGCCTGAATCTCAGACTTTCGGGCAAGCTTATCCATCCGGATATCATCAGCCATCAGAATGGTCAGGTTATCCAGCGTGGCAGGCATGTATTCCTGAATGTAGCGCAGCAGATACAGAAGCTTCAGAACGTTCACATCGTCTTTCTGGATGCCGAAGCCCTGCTCCGCATCCCGGATGGCTTTTTCGATCACGTTCCTGATCGCAGGATCGAGGGAACGATGCACGGTATCATAGAAGCGATGGAAGGGCACGATGGCATATTCATCCCTGTCGAGAATGCTGCCAGCGGCATCCTGAGCGGAAACCATGGTGATCGCTTCCTGGAATCCAGCCAGCATAGGACGAGCGCTGTCGGAGGAGTTCTTTCCTGAATTACCATGCCTGCGGATCTCGGTAAAGACGCGCTGCAGCAGAATGAACTGATACGGAATAAAGGGATAGTTCGCCGCGAACTCATGCCCACCGAGGTAATCGCGCTTGATAGCGACTATGTTGGTGGTAAATGCAAACAGATTACGCAGCACAGCAGCATTCTGATCGTATTCCTTTTCCAGAAGTGCTTCCGCTTCAGGCGTCTTCTTCAGAAGGCGGCGCTGAATCACTTCATCCACAGAAGACGAAGAGAGACTGAGCCTGGTCTTAAAGCGATCCTGAATACGGGAGAACTCGTCGGAACGAACCTTAATAATCTCATCCAGCGCAGACTGGCCGGTGCAGACCACCCATACCTTGCCCTTGCATTCGCTTCCAAGCTTTTCAATAACGCCCTGCAGATCGAGGAGAAGGCTAACGTTGGTACCAACGTACTGTCCGACTTCGTCTGCCATAAAGAGCAGATGGAAGTCCTTTGATTTGCTTTCTACATACTCTTTGATCTGAGAGACGAGCAGTTCAATGGAAAACTCAACCGGCGCTTTATCCTTGAACCAGGCGTTAGCATGCTCTTCGCTCATGTCCAGGACTTCCATTAAGGTGGGAACGATAAACTTACCTTTGAAGGCGAAACCCTGACGGTCATCCTCCCAGGTCTTTCCGCTGCGCCGCAGATAAGCCGCTTTGAATTCATCATACTT